>JAJRVO010000154.1 GCA_024277275.1 Chloroflexota bacterium | reverse complement strand
TTAAATTAAGATAAGAAAAAGTGACCATCTGCTTGATATGTGGCACAACTTCAAAATGGTCATCGGGAGTCGGTTTAAAATATTGTTCTTTAACCCACTCCGGCGTTCCCCTGAACGACCAGTTCCGATATATTCCCTCGGTTGCTTTTTGCAAAAAACGGGGGTTAATGTCGGTGGCTAAAATAGTGATGCGCCAATCAGAAAGGGTGGGTATCATTTTGTGCAGCAAGATGGCAATAGAGTACGGCTCTTCGCCCGTACAACAGCCGGCGCTCCAGATTCTTAGACGCCGCTCTCCTCTCTGGCGAGACTGAATCAACTCCGGTAGAATATAGGCCTCAAAAGCGGTAAAAATTCCCTTATTTCTAAAGAAATAGGTTTCTCCAACCGTGATATGGCTGGCCAATATCTTAATTTGCTCATCCGTCAACGACGACAAAATCAACCACTTGATGCACGCTTCGGCGTCTTCAAAACCAAGTTCCGGGGCGGCAGATTTAATTCATCGCTCAAGGTCGGGCCAGCGATCCTCTGGAAAATGCAACCCCATCTTTGTATTGATGAGGGCGCTAAGGCGAGCAAGAAGGGTATCTGATACGGTGACGGTCACTTCTTGTCCTCCTCTACCGTCAGCGCATTATTCAACATTATCTCTTCTTCACAAGAAAGAAGCTGGTCAAGATCGTGGATTGGGATCATACCGTCTTCAAGGTTTAACACGCCTTCAAAATATTCTATATCGTCGGCAATGTCTTCTGTTTGTGATACTTCTTGCGTTGAGGGGCTAATGACACCGTTAACTGCGTCCACCGCAAGGGCAACAGTTCGCTTTGAGGTGCGGGCAATAATAAACCGGTCGCTCAACTTAAGTTCTTGATCCGGTAAATCAAATAGTTTGCGTGTATTTATAACGGGGATAATACGGCCTTGCGCTTTAATCAGGCCAAGTATAGTCTCTGGCCCTTTTGGTAAGGGCATCACTTCAACCGCCCGTACAACTCTTTGTATGGCAGAGAGGCGCAGTGCATACCGTTGCTCATCAAGAAGAAAAACAAGATATTGATTCGATTTGTTCACAGGTGGGCAACTCCATCCTGATAGTGCAGATAATCCAATTGTTGTTCGCCACTGCGTATTTAATTTATTACACAACTTAATACAACAACCCCAATTTTAGTATAAACCGTTGTTTACCAAAAGGTAAGTGACGTTCGTCGCTATTATTTGTGATAGATGTCACTAACTATTTATTAAGGATAAATTGAAAAGATACAAAAGATACGCCAAGTCTAATAAACATAGTATCACAATCCTTTTTTGAGAACAAGTGGTTTGTGACAAAAAGCCTAGTACAGCTTGGCGGAAGTTTTTCGGTAGTTACAAGCAGCGCGTTGCTTAGTTTATGGAGTGAAAAAGTGCACTTTTTCACTCCATAAACTACCGAAGGATTTACGCCGCCGTGTACTAGTTACAGAACTGTTAGGCCCAACAAAATATTGACAAAGTCAATTTACCCATGCTATACTTTGACTGCTATACAGAACCATATTCTGTATAGCGAACCACATTGATTATGAGCCAACGAATCACAACAGGGCCGGATTGGATCATTCACCCCCACGCTCGCTTGCCTGAAATATTGATGGGGAAAGGTAACACAGAATGAAGAGAGCGGTTATCCTTGTGGTTATTGCCACTATGCTTGCCGCTTGTGGCGCTCCTTCGCCAATTTCCGCGGTTGTGCCGTCTCCGCCGGCTACCTCCGTCTCCGCCCGCTCTGTTATTCCCATTACGGCAGAAACGGCGCCACACTTGAGCAAAATAGCCCAGTTCTCCCTGCCGGACGCAGGGCCATCCCTGCCGGATGCAGGGCCAGTTGGCGGGTTAGCATTTACCCCTGACAACGCCGAATTACGGGCAGTCTACGGCAAACAGTTTGCCCTGCGACACTGGCGAGTTGCCGATGGCGCTCTACTGGATGAACGCCCTATTGAACCGGTGGGGATGGGCGCCATTGCGTTTGACAGCGCAGCCCGCGTGTTTGTCACCTCCGGCGCCGGCGATAGCGACTTTCTTGGCGACCGTTACATGGCAGGAAGTTCTCCTGACGAGATTCTTGGACCGCTTGATGGCCCCTACCTGGTTGACACGCAGAATGGACATCGCCGTCAACTGCGATATCCTGAACCCCAAAATACCTCTTTCAATGGCGTTGCGCTAGGCCAGGACGGTCAGACAATGGTGGTGGCCGGAAAAGGAGATAAATTGGTAGTCTGGCGATTGCCAGAGCAAGGCCCCCCACCTGACCCGGTTTTTGAACGTCCCATTTCCACGGCCAGCAATGTCTATCTATCTGATCTGGCGCTGGGACCACAAGGGCGTCTTTTGGCCGCCAGGGGAGAGGGTAATCAGATTCAGCTCTGGGATGTCAAATCCGGGCGCGAGTGGGGCGCGCTGTCGCTGGAACAGGGAGAAGACAATCAAGCCAATGGGCGTGGTATGGATGTAGCGCGTATAGCAATTGACCCTGCCCGGCGCTGGCTGGCCGCATTCTGGCAGCAAAGAGAAGGTCAACGGACTCGAAGGCTCACGCTCTGGCAACTCGACGAGCGCCGTATCCGGTGGCAACTTACCTTTGAACTGCCTATGGCCGAGTCCTACATTTATACCCTGGCCTTTGATCCGTCAAGTATGCTTCTGGTAGCGGGGATGAGCAGTGGCGTGCGCATCTGGCATGTAGAAACCGGCGAAGAACTGCTGACCATTCCCGGTCAATACGTTTACGCGGTTGCGTTTAGCGCGGATAGCTCGCTGCTTACCTGGGGCGATGATGCCGGCGTTATTCATATAGCCGGCGTTTCAGAAAGGTAATTGAGAGGATAGGCCGTTCCAGGAAAAGATATAGTCGTAAATTCTGGAAGCAGGGCTGTTCAGTTCTAAGGCGTGGCATAATTTTTAAACCGCCAAGAGCGCCAAGGACGCAAAGAATTTATAAAAATCTTGGCGTCCTTGGCGGTAAAATCATCGGCGATTGGCGAGAACTGAACAGCCCTGATTCTGGAAGTTTCTTAGTTACCCCAAGGTGGTTGGTGGTGGGCAATATAAATAACTCGTTACGCAAAAAAACATTAGCCTACTTGCAAAATCACAATGTTATGACCCTGGCAACCACCGGCCCCAAAGGGCTGTGGGCGGCGGCGGTTTTCTATGTCAATGATGACTTCACGCTATATTTTCTTTCCGCGCCCGCTACCCGCCACAGCCGGAATATCGCCGCGCATCCGGGGGTTGCAGCCACAGTTCAAGAAGATTACAAAGATTGGCCCGATATCAAAGGCGTTCAGCTTGAAGGGCAGGCGCAGCAAATTGAAGGGGCGGAACGCGCCGCAGCCATTGCCCGGTATGGGCTAAAATTCCCTATAATTAAAAACCTGACCCAAGCCCCGGCTGAAATCGCCAAAGCAATGAGCAAAATTGCCTGGTATAAAGTTGTGCCGGAGCGTCTCTATTTTATCGACAATTCACTTGGCCTGGGACGCCGGGATGAAGTGGATTTTGGATTTTAGATACTTCGATTTTACTCAGTACAGGTTTTGGATTTTGGATTGCCATACCGGAAACTTGGATTTACTGAGACAAGGCTAATTGATAATGAACATACCTCAAATCAAACCAATCGCCAACAAATTGCCCATTGTTCACCTTGTTCGACACGGACGCATACCTAATTATGAAACTGACCAACCGCTGACCGCCGAAGGGCGGCAAGAAGCGCTTGCCGTGGGACGAGGGTTAGCCGGCCACATCCGGCCCGGCGAGACTATTAGCTTTTTTAGCAGTCCGACCCGTCGTACCCGTCAAACTGCGGCCTTGTTGCGCGACGGCCTGAATGAAGCGATATTACAAAAGAACGTATCCGTAACCATAAATCCCATTACCGCCGTTGACGACGGTTTACAGAACCTTCAATTTTACCTGGGAGAGTTCAGCTACGATCCCATTCATCCCCTATTTGAAGTTGCTCGCTGGCGGCTACAACAAACCCCCTCTCCCCAAAACCAGGCTTGCGCGACCTTCCACACCGAATTCTGGAGTTCGCCCGATCCGATGGACTACTGGCTGACCCATCCCAGCGAAGCCGCCGAGTCGCCTGAAGCGGTAGCCAGGCGCATCCACGCCTACCTTGCCAAACGCCTGACTAATGCGGCAAAAAACAACAACCCTCGACGCGAATTTTGCGTCCGCAATATTTGCGCCCGCAGTATTTGCGTCGCCCACTCCGCCAATCTCCGCGCCTTTTTAAAAATGATATTTGGCAGCGATCCCGGAGAACCACCTTTTTGCGGAATGGTAACGGTCAACGATGGTCAGGTATATTATCAGGAAAAGGCGGGAGGGTTTTAGATTTTGGATTTTGGATTTTGGATTTTGGATTTTGGATTTCTGATTGAAGATTGACTATGAATTACTGTTCTCAATGCGCTCAACCGCTTACCGTTGAATCTGTGGCCGGGCGAGAGCGACCTGTTTGCAAAGCCTGCGGGCATATTGTCTTTCGTAACCCGGTTCCGGTGGCGGTGGTCATCGCTACCCTGAAGGAGAAGATATTGCTGGTTCACCGGGCTAATGCCCCCCTGCAAGGCTACTGGGCGCCTCCCGCCGGTTACATCGAAATTGATGAAACCCTTGAAGAAGGCGCGGCCCGCGAGGTACAAGAAGAAACGGGCTACCAGGTCGCCATTGACAAATTGCTGCAAGTACACTCTCGACCCAACACCGGCATTATTTTTGTTATCTATCAGGGACGCATTATCGGCGGCCAACCCCGGCGAGACGAGATTGAAACGCTTGATATGGGCCTGTTTGCTCCCGACCAACTACCTCAGCAAGACCCTCCAATTGACAGCCCGGAAATAGACAGGTGGTTTTTTGAGGTAATGGCGGACTTGCTGGCGCAATTTGAAAAAGGCTTGGATACGTAAGAAAGTCACGCATCACAACAAGGAGCCGCCTATGAAGCGGGGCTTCACACGCACCTGATGAAACCCAACAGCAGGGGTGCAAGGGTGCAGCGGTGCAGGGGTGATTTTTGTTCATTGCTCATTGTTAATTGTTCATTGGTTTCATAGGAGATATCACATTGAAACGATTAATCGTCGGTATGTCAGGAGCTAGTGGAGCTATCTATGGCATCCGCTTGCTGGAAGTACTGAGAAGCATAGAAAATATTGAAACCCACGTTGTTATGAGCAACGCGGCCAAACGGACCATCTTGCTGGAAACGGATTACGCTGTTGACCAGGTAGAGGCCCTGGCCGACAATATCTACAGCTTTAGCGACATTGCCGCTTCCATCTCATCAGGCTCATACAAAACAATGGGCATGGTCGTCATCCCCTGCGCCATGAAAACGCTGTCCGGCATTGCCAACTCCTTTAGCGACAATCTACTGCTCCGCGCCGCCGACGTGGTCCTTAAAGACCGCCGCAAATTGGTGATAGTGGCCCGTGAAACCCCGCTGCATCTGGGTCACATCCGGCTAATGGCCCAGGTTACAGAAATGGGAGCCATTATTATGCCCCCTATGCCCGCCTTTTACCATCGCCCCCAAACCCTGGATGATATCATCAATCAAACCGTCAACCGGGTATTAGATTTATTTGACATTGAGTTAAATCACGACCTGTTTAATCGCTGGCAAGGGCCGGCTTACGGGCCTGCATCCAGACGAGAGAAATCAACTTAAACGGGCACGCTTCACTTCAATCAAATTGAAACGCGCATCCAATTTAGACAACCAAAATTGACAAAGTAAACAGCCTGTGTTAAACTGCGGTTCGCTATATAGGATTAGGTTCTGTATAACGAACCATCCTCTCATTAAGAATTGGTGGAAATCTTTTATGCCATCGCTGGTATCCGCAGTTGATAGAGCCATTCAAATTCTTAAAGCATTTGAAGCTAAAGATGAGTATAGTTTAACCGAGCTATATAATCTTCTTGGTCTTAATAAAAGCACCACCCACGATATCCTCAACACCCTATGCCAACATCGTTTTCTCTTACGCAACAAAGAGACCCGCAAATACCGCCTGGGGCCGACCCTTATCCGCCTGGGGCATCTGGCTCACGAACAGATTGACGTACGCCGGATTGCCAGACCGTTTATGGAAGACCTGATGCGTCAAACGGCTAAATCGGTGTTATTGGGTACGTACTACAATGGCCGGATTACAATTGTCGACAAGGTTGACCCGGTGGGCGAACTGCACGTTTCGGCAGTAGTCGGCCAGCAAATTCCATTTTCAGCCGGCTCTTTTGGCAGGGTGTTTGTGGCCTGGAAAAGTGAAGCGGAGATTGATGAATTAATCTCCAAACAAGGGTTAACCGCATTTACCCCTTCATCCATTGTTGACCCGGCGCTTTACAAAAAAGAGTTAGCCAAAGTTAGGGAGCAAGGTTACGCCATTGATGAACGGGAAGAGTACTTACTGGGAGTCAAGGCAATCTCCGCTCCTCTATGTAGTCCTCAAGGAATTACAGCGGCTATAACTATTGTTGGCTTCACTTCTCGCAGCCAGAACGAACCGAGTCAGGCTACAATCGCCGCCATTATCCGGGCAGTGACTGAAATATCAAAACAATTAGGCGCATAATCTCCAAATCTATAACTTTCTTAAACCAATTAAATCGTTCCCAAACTAGTTTGGGAACGATTAGAGTTAATTTTCTCAAACCAATTTTGAAAGGAGCACACTATTATGCCAATCAAAGATATGAGAGATTTTATTGAGCTTGCTGAAGAGAAAGGGCAACTTAAACGAATCACCGAATAAGTAGACTGGGATTTGGAGCTATCTCACATTGCCAAGCTCAACGAAGAGAAAAAGGGGCCGGCTTTACTGTTTGAAAACGTAAAGGATTACAACTCCCCCGTTATGACTAGCGTGTGTACCACCACAGAGCGGCTGGCGCTCATTATGGGCCAGCCTATGGACTCAACCCTGGTGGACCTTATGAAAATTTGGGTTGAGAAGAGCAACACAAAAGTGCCGCCCAAGATGGTCGATCCAAAAGACGCGCCCTGCAAAGAAAATATCATGATGGGCGACGATGTTGACTTATTCAAATTTCCCGTACCAAAGTTTTACCCTCTGGACGGCGGGCGGTATTTTGGGACCGCCGGCTTTACCATTACCAAAGACCCGGACACAGGCTGGGTTAACCTGGGTACGTATCGCCTCCAACTCCTGGAAAAAAATCGCCTGGGCACACAGTTTATCAAGGGCAAACACTCAGATATTATGCTGAATAAATATCAGGCTATGGGCAAACCTATGCCGGTAGCTGCCATAGTAGGCTGCGACCCGCTCATGTTCTTGATGGGAGCCGCCCGTGTCTCGGCCTTTGATTCAGAATATGACCTGGCCGGATCAATTCGTGGCGAGGCCGTCGAAGTGGTCAATACAGAGACCAATGATATCCCTGTACCGGCTACGGCAGAAATTGTGATAGAGGGCGAAGTGGATGCAGACGCCTTTATGGAAGAAGGGCCTTTTGGAGAATACACGGGCTACTATTCCGGGGTAGGAACCGATCCCAGGAATTTCATTAAAGTAAATTGCGTTAGCTATAGAAACAATCCGATTTTCTGGGGCACAACGGTGGGCAGAGCCGTTACCGACACGCATATGACTATGGCCCTCACCTATGGCTCAACCTTGTGGCAACAACTGGTTGCTATGAAAATTCCGGGGATTAAAGCCGTCTACTGCCCGCCGGAAGGCTCCGGCAGATTCCTGGCCATCATCTCGGTGAAACAGATGTATCCCGGCCATGCGGATCAGGTTCTTACCGCCGCTATTTCTACAGAAATGGGCGCATACGGGCTAAAGACCGTCATTGTGGTCGATGAAGACATTGACCCCTGGGATATATCGCGGGTTATGTATGCCTTGAGCTTCCGCTTCCAGCCAAACCGATCACAGGTCATTAAACGCGGCAGGTCAACCCCCCTCGACCCATCCCTGCCTCTCAACGCCCGCTGGATTACCGGCCGGCTGCTCATCGACGCTACCATTCCTTACGATTGGGAAGAAAAACCAATTCCCATCGAACTGGACCCGGAAATTGTGGAAAGAGTAAAAGCTCGCTGGTCTTCGTTAGGGTTGTAAGTTTATCTCGTTTTGCCTCGTTCCAAAACTCTGGTTTTGGAACGCTCCTGCCAAACAAGTTGGGTTTGCAAAACCCCATTTCGTGGGGGGCAAACAAAGTTCGCTATTCAATCATCCTGGTTCCCAAACTGGAGTTTGGGAACCAGGATAACTTCGATTTGGGAACGAGGAAAAAAGAGGGACTAACTATATGACAAATCGTTTTGATGGTATAATATTCGACATTGACGGAACCGTAGCTCGGGGCAAAAAGATTTTGCCCGGCGTACTTGATACTTTAGAAGAGCTGCGACGCCGGGATATTCACTTTGCCTTCTTCACCAACGATAACTCCAACACCATCAGCTTCTGGGTGGACCGGCTAGCCGGAATGGGCATCGAGGCCAGGCCGGAAGAAGTTCTGACTTCGGCCCTTATCGCCGCCGAAGCCACAGCACAGTTACACTCGACCAAAAAAATTCTGCCGGTTGGCAATGTGGGCCTTATTGAAGCCCTAAAAGCCAAAAATCTAACCCTGCTTGATTTTGAAGAAGCCGACCAGGCCGAGGTAGTGGTTATGGGCAAAGATAATAACTTTGACCAAGCCCGACTCAACATTGTTTGCCAAGCCATCTGGAATGGGGCCGAATTTCTGGCGACCAATTACGACCCCAAAGTGCCGACAGCTACCGGCTTTGTGCCGGCCTCTGGCCCAATGGTAAAAGCCGTTGCTTACGCCACCGGGCAAGAGCCGCTGGTTACAGGCAAACCTTCCCATTGGTCCGGCGAGATGGCTATGAAGATTCTAGGCGCTACCCCGGAACGCGGCGCAGTTATCGGCGACCAGCTTGGCACCGACATTGCAATGGGCAATAACGCCGGTCTCTTCTCCATCCTGGTGCTAACCGGCGTCACCACTCAAGAGCAGGCCGACGCCGCGCAAGACGAGATGAAACCCGACCTGGTGTTACCCGACATCAATCAATTAATTAAATGGTTAGACAAACGATTTTAGATTTTAGATTTTGGATTTCCGATTGAATCTAAAATCCAAAACAGCGGTAAGTTTTTTAACACGGATTTGAGGCTGCAATCCGTGTATTCGTGTTACCAATCCGGGTCGGGCTTGTTGGTTAGAATGCAAAAGACCTTCGAGGTTTCCGCCTATGAGTTCATTTGCCAGATTATGACCGTTTGTTGCCTCTTTTATCGGCAAATTGCACGGTTAAAACCTCGGAGGTCTGAACAGTTACGTCACATCAAGGAAGTGCGCGCCAATGAAAAATCGAAAATCGAAAATCGAAAATCCACAATCGCTCTATACGCTCCCCTTTGAGCGTTGCGACGCCGACGCCCACGCACGGGTAGGCGGCAAAAATGCCAGCCTGGGCAGTATGATCCAGGCTGACGCCCCCGTGCCTCCCGGCTTTGCCGTCACTACCGACGCCTACCAAAAAATGTTGGCTACCAACGGCATCGACCGGCAAATTTACAACCTGCTGGACAAACTTGACCCCGCAGACGTAGAGCGCGCAGCAACCGCCAGCCAAACCATTCGCGCCCTCATCGAGCAAACCCCCATCCCCCCCGACATCGAACAGGCCATCCGCCAGGCTTACGCCAACCTTTGCCACCAATGCGCTCCCATCCAAAACCAGGAATCGAAAATCGAAAATCGAAAATCGAAAATCGAAAATCTCCCCGTGGCCGTCCGCTCCAGCGCCACCGCCGAAGATTTGCCGGGGGCCAGCTTTGCCGGGCAGCAAGACACCTTCTTGTGGGTAGTCGGCATAGATGAGGTTTTGCGCCACGTCAGCAAATGCTGGTCCAGCCTGTACACGGCCCGAGCCATTTCTTACCGCATAGAAAAAGGATTTCCTCACGAAAAAGTTTACATGAGCGTTGGCGTGCAAAAAATGGTCAACGCCAAGTCCGCCGGGGTTATGTTTACTCTCAACCCCATCAATGGCGACCGCTCAAAAGTGGTCATCGATGCCAGTTGGGGTCTGGGCGAAGCCGTGGTAGGGGGAGAAGTCACCCCCGATAACTACCTGGTCGACAAAATAGCCCTGGAAATTATCAAACGGACCGTCTCTCCCAAAGCCATTGAATACAAGGCCGACCCGCAAAACAAGCGCGTAGAACGGGTAGAGGTATCGCCCGACCGCCAGATGGCCCAATGTTTGACCGATAAAGAAATTTTGACCCTGACCAAGTACGCCAAAATTGCCGAAAAACATTACGGTCGCCCCCAAGATTTAGAGTGGGCCATTGATGCCGACCTCCAGCCCCCGCACAATATTGTTCTCTTGCAGAGTCGTCCGGAAACAGTTTGGAGCGGGCAGAAGCGCAAATCCATAACTTCCGGCCAAAAATCGGCAATGGATTACATTGTCGCCAATTTAATGACCGGCGTAAGAGTAAAAAAGAAAGAAGAGGACAAGTAAATTATGCCTCGCACAAACCTTTTTGCCAGCCCTTTTGATATTGAAACGCCCCCTGGCGCCGAAGGATGGGAGAAGCTTTACCCTTACTACCTCCTCTATAGCGACGCCCGGCGAGATTTTGAAGATGACAAACTCTGGTTTCAAGACGCCGGTCACTGGCCGGAAGCGCTCTATCCTTTCGATACGATTTTTTACGAGTTTGCTATGCTCTGCATCTCGCAGTACAACAGCCGCGTCTTTTTGCTGCCGCTCTCAATGGGCATAGATTTTAGGGTGTTGAATGGTTACGCCTATGTTAGCCCCAATCCCGTCACCGACCCAGAGGTGGCCGATGAACGCGCCGCCCACTTTAGGGAGCGAGCGGGCTATTACTATGATAATTGGGATCGACTTTACGCCAACTGGCAGCAAAAGATAGAGCAGGTTATTAATGAAACAGAAAGCCTAACCTTTCCCGACTCGCTGCCGGAGATGGTTGATTTGGCAGATGTAATTGCCGGTAAAGACCAGACGGTTGGCTATGAAATTATGAAGCGGTATCATCGCCTGATTCAGCTTGGCCTGCGGGCCTGGCAGCTTCACTTTGAGATGCTCAACCTGGGCTACGCCGCCTACTACACCTTTTTTCAGTTTTGCAAAGCCGCCTTCCCCGACATCACCGAGCAGACAATTGCCCGTATGTTAACCGGCGTAGAGGTGGCCCTTTTTCAGCCCGACCAGGAAGTAAAACGTTTGGCTCACCTGGCTGTAGCTTTGGGTCTGGGCAATATTTGCCACGCTAACATGCCGGCCGAGGAGATGTTGCAAGCAGTTAATAAGCATAAAAACGGCTGGCTCTGGCTGGAAGCTCTGGAACGGGCCAAAGAACCCTGGTTTCACTTCTCCACCGGCAGCGGCCTCTCTCACCACGATGCAGCCTGGATTGAGGACATCTCTGTGCCATTAGGCTTTATTTGCGACTACGCCGCCAAAATTCAAGCCGGTGAAACAATAGAGCGCCCCCTGGCCGAACTTCAAGCCGAGAGCGAAAAACTGGTCGCTGAATATGAAGCCATCCTGGCCAACGATCAAGACCGGCACGCTTTTAGAGAGCAACTATCTCTGGCCCGCAGGGTTTTTCCTTATGTAGAAAACCACAATTTTTTCATCGAACATTGGCATCATTCCGTTTTTTGGCGAAAAATGCGCGAGTTGGGTCAACTAATGAAAACGGCCAATTTCTTAACCGAGGCCGGCGATATTTTCTATATGCGCCGGGACGAGATTCCAACTGCTCTGTTTGATTTAATGTCGGCCTGGGCAATTGGCAACCAGGGACGGGGAGACAGTTACTGGCCGGATGAAATAGCAGAGCGCAAGAAGATTATGGCGGCCTTAAAAAAGTGGCGCCCACCCCGGCTGCTCGGTGAACCGCCCCAAACAATCACCGATCCCTTCTCTATTATGCTCTGGGGCATCACCACCGAGCAATTACAACAGTTACTAACGCCCTGGGAAGAATCGCACAATACTCTATGCGGTTTTGCCGGTTCGCCGGGGAGAGTTGAGGGTTTAGCCAGGGTGGTAATGAGCGCCTCCGAGTTGTCAATCATCCAACCCGACGAGATTTTGGTTTGCCCCATTACCGCTCCAAGCTGGAGTCCGGTTTTTAACAAAATCAAGGCGGTTGTAACCGATGTGGGAGGCATGATGTCCCATGCCGCCATTGTTTGCCGAGAGTACAATTTACCCGCTGTTGTCGGTACCGCCGAAGCTACCTTGCGCATAAAAACAGGTCAGTATATTCGGGTAGATGGGCACGGCGGTACAGTAGAAATTTTGGATTGAGTTTTTGGAAGGAGGTGATGCCGATTTGGGATTTTAGATTGATCTTGGAGATTGGAAGATTGGAGATTTACGCCAATAACCTATTAATTCATTCGGTAATTGGTAATTGGTAATTAGTGGCTAAGGCTTACTGGTGTCGTTAATTACCAATAACCAATAACTAATAACTAAATAAGGAGAGGCAAAATGAGTGACAAAAGTTTCCCCAGTCCCTTTGACGTACCCACCCCGGAGGGATGCGAAGGATGGGAAGATCTTTACCCCTATTATTATCTATTTAGCGAGGAGCGGCGAGAGTTTGAAGAATCAAAGTTTTGGTTCTTTGACAGCATGCACCACCCGGAAGTGCTTTATCCCTTTGATACCATTACTTCTGAAAGCTGGTGGGTAGCCCTGGGCGAGATGAACTCGCGGGTTTATATTGTGCCGCCGGCTTTGGGCATTGACCAGCGGGTACTTAACGGGCGGCTTTACATCAGCGCCAATGCCATTATGGACGAAGAAGTAGTGGGCGCTCGGGTAGCCCACTTTATGGAACGAGCGGGCTATTACTACCAAAACTGGGACGACCTGTACGCCAAGTGGAAAGATAAAGCCACCGAAACGGTTGAGGAGCTAAAAGCCATCGAGGTAAAACCCCTGCCGGAGATGGAGGCGCTGGAAACGGTGCAAAGCGGACGGGGCATTACAACCGCCTATGACCTGCTGACAGCCTATAACCGGGTCATAGAAAATATGCACAAAATCTGGCACCTGCACTTTGAGTTCCTCAACCTGGGCTACGCGGCCTACCTAACCTATTTTGGCTTTTGCAAAGGTCTCTTCCCCGATATTGCCGACCAAACCATTGCCCAAATGGTCTCCGGCATCGACGTGCTGCTCTACCAACCCGACGAAGAGCTAAAGAAGCTGGCTAAAAAAGCCATTGAGTTGGGCGTGGGCGATGTCTTTAAGAACGGCAAGGGTCCGGCAGAAGTGATTGCCGCGTTAGAAGAGAGAGATAGCGGCAAACGCTGGATTGCCGAATTGGAGAAAGCCAAAGACCCCTGGTTCTACTTCTCTACCGGCTCCGGCTTTTACCACCACCACAAAACCTGGATTAACGATATGACCTACCCCTTCTTGTCTATTGGCGACTACATCGTCCGGATTGAAGCCGGGCAGGTTGTGGATAGACCGATAGAAGAAGTGCAAGCCGAGCGCGACCGCCTGGCCGAGGAGTACATGGCCCTGCTGGACGGGGATGATCTAAAAGCCTTCCAGGAGCAACTGGGGCTGGCCCGAACCGTCTTCCCCTACATTGAAGACCACAACTTTTACGTAGAACACTGGCATCACGCTATTTTCTGGAATAAAATGCGCGAGTTCGGCCAGATTTTTGTAGATAACGGCTTCTTTGAAGAGGTCGATGACATGTTCTACCTGCATCGCAACGATGTTCAGCAAGCCTTGTACGACCTGATTGCTTCCTGGGCCGTCGGTACGCCCGCTCGCGGCCCCAAATATTGGCCCAAAGAAGTTGCCCGACGCAAAGAACTCTTCGCCAAATTAGAAGAGTGGTCGCCCGTGCCCGGCCTGGGCGAGCCGCCGGAAGTCGTCACCGAGCCATTCACCATTATGCTGTGGGGCATCACCACCGACAGTATCCAGAACTGGCTGGGTACTGGCGACAAAGTGGAGGGCGTAGACCTAAAAGGCTTTGCCGGTTCGCCCGGCACGGTAGAAGGGACAGCCCGCGTTGTCCTCAACGCCGACCAATTGGGTGAAGTGCAGGAGGGCGAGATTTTGGTCTGCCCCATCACCAACCCCAGTTGGGGGCCAATCTTCTCCAAAATCAGCGCTGCCGTCACCGATATTGGGGGCATGATGTCTCACGCCTCTATCGTTTGCCGCGAGTACGGCGTACCGGCTGTAGTCGGTACCGGCTTTGGCACCAAGAAGATCAAAACCGGCCAAAAAATACGCGTAGATGGCGCTGCCGGTACAGTGACGTTTATCGAGTAAAGACGACTAGTACACGGCGGCGTAAATCCTTCGGTAGTTTATGGAGTGAAAAAGTGCACTTTTTCACTCCATAAACTAAGCAACGCGCTGCTTGTAACTACCGAAAGACTTCCGCCAAGCTGTACTAGCAACTATTGACCACCCAATGTCATTAAGTTAAGAAATTTTGCCCTCCCCCTAACCCCCTCCGGGGAACAAACTTCTCTCCCTTTGAGAGGGATTGAGGGGGGGAGGGCAAAATTTAAGATACTCCACTGACTTAATGACCTTGTTAGGAATCGGGATTAAATAACTGTCTGTCTCATTTCAGAGCGCAGTAAATGGTAATTAGTAATTAGGGATTGGCTTAATAACCATTTACCATTTACCAATTACAACGTTGAGGGACAGTTATTTAATTCTCATTACTTAT
>JAJRVO010000153.1 GCA_024277275.1 Chloroflexota bacterium | reverse complement strand
TATTGCGGCTCGATATATGGGGGCTGATTTGGCCGAAGCCTACGGCAAACGCAACGGGGTAGATGGCGAACTTGTGGTGCGGGTCAAACCGACCAAAATTATAGCCAAGAAAAATGTAGCGGGATAGAGTGGGATTTAACGACTACTTCACCTCAAATCAAAGGGCGCAATGGCTGTGGCCGGCGATTGCGGCGGTTTTTGTAATTACGGCGTACCAACTTCATAACCAGGGTCGTTTGTGGATTTGTTCTTGCGGCCAAATCTTGCTGTGGGCGGGCGATATTTGGAGTTCCGACAACTCTCAGCATTTGTTCGACCCGTATAGCTTTACCCATGTACTCCACGGTTTTCTTTTCTTCGGATTGCTGGCCTGGAGCATCCCCCGGCTATCGCCGCTGTGGCGGCTCTGGCTGGCCGTCTCCATTGAGGCCGTCTGGGAGATAATTGAGAATTCCGAGTTTATCATCCAACGCTACCGCGAAGCGACGCTTGCGCTTGGTTATGAAGGCGACACCGTGGTTAACTCGTTAAGCGATATTCTGCTCTGCGGCCTGGGATTTATGCTGGCCCGTCAACTTGGCTTCCGCCGGTCGCTGATACTTTTTGTGGCGGCAGAATTGGTATTACTCATCTGGATTAGGGACAGCTTGATTTTGAATATCGTGATGTTGATCTACCCCATCGAAGCCGTCAAAGTATGGCAGATGGGCTTGTCTTAAAAGAGTAAGAATTTGGAGACACAAGTTTAGTTCCGGCCTGGTCATAAATTGACCATGTCCTGGTAAGGAGATTTAATCCAATGAGAGAAGCAGTAATTGTAAGCGCCGCCCGCACAGCGGTGGGCAGAGCTGTAAAGGGGACGCTGGCTAACTATCGCCCCGAGGATATGGGGGCCGCAGCCGTGGCTGAAGCCGTAAAACGAGCCGAAGGATTGGACCCGGCGGACATTGACGATTTGATGATTGGCTGCGCTATGCCCGAAGGCGAACAGGGGTTGAATATGGGGCGAGTCATTGCCCTACGAGCGGGATTGCCTAACACCGTGCCCGCCCAAACTGTCAACCGTTTTTGCTCGTCCGGGGTGCAAACCATTGCCTTGGGGGCGCAGCAGATTATGACCGGTATGGGCGATGTTATTGTGGCCGGAGGCACGGAGAGTATGAGCGCGGTTCCGATGACCGGCCTTCAGTTCCGGCCCAATCCCTGGATGGTTGAGAATATGCCCGAAGTTTACATCAGCATGGGCCTCACCGCCGAGAACGTGGCGACAGAATTTAACGTTAGCCGTGAAGAGCAAGATGAGTTTGGCGCTCGTTCTCACCAAAGGGCGTTGGCCGCCATTACCGAAGGCAAATTTAAGGATGAGATTGTGCCTCTGGAGGTAAAACACGTCGCCCTGAAAAATGGCGGGCGCGCGGAGAAAACCATTACCTTTGACACGGACGAAGGGCCTCGCCCCGGCTCTACCCCGGAGGTGTTGGGCAAGCTAAGGCCGGTCTTTAGGGTCAATGGGTCGGTGACGGCGGGCAACTCCTCACAAATGAGCGACGGCGCGGCGGCGGTTGTGGTTATGTCGCGTGAAAAGGCCAATGAGTTGGGTCTGAAACCTATGGCTCGATTTGTGAGCTTTGCCGTGGGCGGGGTGCGCCCCGAAGTGATGGGCATCGGGCCGGTGGCGGCTATTCCAAAGGCGCTCAAGTACGCCGGGTTGACAATAGGCGACATCGACCTGGTTGAGCTAAATGAGGCGTTTGCGGCCCAGGCTTTGGCCGTTATCCGCGAGATGGGGATGGACCTGGAGAAGGTTAACGTTAACGGCGGAGCCATTGCCCTGGGACACCCTCTGGGCGCGACCGGAGCCAAGCTGACCACCCAACTGCTGTATGAAATGAAGCGCCGGGGCGGCCGGTACGGCATGGTCACTATGTGCATCGGCGGCGGTATGGGCGCAGCCGCAATTTTTGAGAATTTGAATTAAATTTAACTTTAGGAGGAGGATTGACAATGACGTCGCAATTATGGCATCAACAGTATGACCCGGGGGTTCCCACTAGTATTGATTACCCCTCTCAGCCGCTTGATTATTTTTTAAGGGAGACAACCAAAAAATATCCTGACAAAACCGCGCTTATTTTTGGCGGGGTTGCCCCTTTGTTTGGCGAACAGCACAGCACGGTCAGCTACCGTCAGCTTGACGCTTTGGCCGACCGTTTTGCCGCTGCGCTGCAAAATGCGGGACTGCAAAAAGGAGATCGGGTGGCGGTTTATATGCCCAACTGTCCCCAATTTGTAATTGCCTATTATGGCATATTACGCGCCGGCGGTATCGTGGTGCCTAGCAATCCGCTTTACGTGGCCCGTGAAATTGAGCATCAGCTTAACGACTCAGGGGCAAAATTTGCCGTGGTCTTGAGCATGCTTTATAACAACGTCAAAGAAATTCGGGTCAATACGTCGCTTGAGCGGGTTATTGTCACTAATATTAAAGAGTACTTTCCCGGTTTGCTCAAAACCCTCTTTACTCTGGCCAAAGAGAAAAAAGGCGGGCATCGGGTTGATATTTCTACCGACGCCGGTACAAGCTGGTTTCAAGACTTTTTGGCTCCGGCGGGCAGCAAACCCCAACCCGTCGAGATTGTGCCGGAGGATACAGCCGTGCTGATGTATACCGGCGGCACCACCGGCGTACCCAAAGGGGCAGAATTGACCCACAGAAATGTTGTGGCTAACGCCATCCAGACGGCAACCTGGATGATTGCTGCCGGCGAAGGCGTTGAAGGCGCAGAAGTAATGATGACAGCCCTGCCGCTGACCCATAGTTACTCTATGACCGTTTGTATGAACCAATCGGTTATGTATGGTTATACCCAAATTATTATTCCCAACCCCCGCGATTTTCAACATTTGTTAAGCGCGATCAATACTCACAAGCCTACCCTTTTCCCCGGCGTACCCACGCTCTACACGGCCATCAATAACCATCCGGAGGTTCAGGCAGGCAACGTTGATGTTAAATCAATCAAAGTTTGTATTAGCGGGGCGGCCGGTTTGCCGGTTGAGGTTCAGGAAGAGTTTCAGCGGATTACGGGCGGCAAACTGGTTGAAGGATACGGGCTGAGCGAAACCTCGCCCGTATGTCACGCTAACCCTGTTGGCAGCGGCGGACGAATTGGCACCATTGGCGTACCCATACCTGATACTGAAGCCAAACTTGTTGACAACGACACAGAAGAAAAAGAGATTGGTCCCGGCGAGCCGGGTATCCTGTGCATTCACGGACCACAGGTTATGAAAGGCTACTGGGGGATGCCGGATGAAACCGCCCACGTGCTGCGCCGTCACGCCGACGGCAAAGTGTGGC
This sequence comes from Chloroflexota bacterium, assembly GCA_024277275.1. Lineage (GTDB taxonomy): Bacteria > Chloroflexota > Anaerolineae > 4572-78 > J111 > JAJRVO01. Next base: position 3,323 of record JAJRVO010000153.1, on the reverse strand, counting down.
TGCACACCGGCGATGTGGCCGAGATGAGCGAAGACGGCTATTTCCGCATTGTGGACCGCAAGAAAGATATGATTCTGGCTGCCGGCGGCTTTAACGTTTACCCGCGCGACATCGAGGAACGTTTGTATGAAAATCCCAAAATACTCGAAGGCGCGGCCATCGGCGTGCCTGTTGGCGGCGACAACCAGCGCGGCAAAGTTTTTGTGGTGCTTAAAGAGGGCCAAACCGCCACGGAAGAGGAGATTATCGAGTGGTGTCGAGAAGGATTAGCCAAATATAAAGTACCCAAGTATGTCGAGTTTCGCAATGAGCTACCAAAAACGATGGTTGGTAAGATTTTGCGGCGTGAGTTAATGGAGGAAGAAGTAAAGAAACAAGCGGCCAAGTAGGCATAAGCCGGGGTTGCCAAAAAACGCAAAACTATGCCCCATTTTTTACCCCCTTTTATATTAGGATCAATCACTTTAACCTTGATGGTGTTAAATACCTTGTTTTTTGGCGTCCCGCTGCACATGGTAGCCCTGGCTAAATTGGTTGTGCCTGCGCCATCCTGGCGACAAATGTGTACGCAGTTGTCGATATGGCTGATTGAAACCTGGTCCAGAATTAACGATGCTATTTTTTTGCTGACCCAGAAAACCAGGTGGGATGTAAGGGGGCTGGAGGGTTTGAGTCGAACAAGATGGTATTTGGTTAATTGCAATCACCTGTCCTGGCTGGATATCCCGTTGTTGGTGGGCATCTTTAAAGGTCGTATTCCTTTTTTGAGATTTTTTGCCAAACAAGCGGTAATGTGGATACCTGTTGTTGGGCTTGCCGCATGGTTGCTGGATTGTCCATTTGTGAAACGGTACTCCAGGCAGTTTTTGGAAAAACACCCGGAACTGCGCGGCAAAGATTTGTAAACTACCCGCAAAGCCTGCGAGCGTTTTCAAGATGTGCCAGTCTCTATTATAAATTTTTTAGAGGGGACTCGTTTTACGGCCAAAAAGCATGCTCAACAAAACTCGCCTTATCGATACTTGCTTCGTCCCAGGGCGGGCGGGATTGCTTTTGTTCTGGCGGCAATGGGTGAAATGTTTGATAGTATGCTCAACGTGACCATCATTTATCCCAAAGGCCGGACTACTTTTTGGGATTTTCTTTCCGGGCGGATGTCGCGTATTATTGTGCATGTGGAACAGGTTGCCATTCCCCAGAAGTTCTTGAATGGCGATTATATGAACGATTCTCTCTATCGCGAAGAGTTTCAGGCCTGGGTTAGGGAACTGTGGAGCAGTAAGGATGCGCTAATTGAGCGGGCCATGCAGGAATCCGGGGATAACAGCTAAAGAGTTTTGTATGCTACATTACCAAAAATTTTTGGAAGGAAAGATATAATGGTTATTAAGGCTACTTTATCCAGAGACCAATTTATCAGGTTATCAATCACACGCCATCTTCAAAGAAAACACTTTTACTTTTATGTGGTTACCTTTGCAACGCTGACCGGTTACGGTCTTGTACGGGATGTCCCCTTGTTTTATTATATTGCCTGGATTCCCCTGGTAATCTACCTGTTAGCCGGGATCATCGGCGCTATTAGGGATAGCGCCGATAAAACCCAGCCGCACTTTTTACCAACAACCTATGAATTCACAGAAAAAGGGGTGTCGGTCAGTACAAAAGAGGGCAGCAGCCAATTAGCGTGGGAAATTTTTTCTCAATGGAACATTTTGGTTAAATGTTACGTTCTCGTTATGGATGCCGGACCGATTTTGGCCATTCCTAAATCGGCGGTGCCGGTGACGCAAATTGTTAAATTTGAGAATTTGCTTAGCAAGCATATAGGATAGCTGGTTTACTCCGGCAACTCCATTAAACCGGCGCGAACGGCGGCTAGTACAGCCTGGGCGCGGTTGGGTTGCTCCAATTTACCTAAAATGTGTTTGGCATGGCTGCGAATGGTCTCTTCGCTGACAAAGAGTTGCTCGGCAATTTCGCGGTAGGTGGACGGGGAGGCCATCCAGCGCAAAACTTCTTGCTCACGCGGGGTAAGACGCACCTGGGGGGTATGGGGAGCGGATCGCCGGGCAGTAATACGTTCCAATACCCGCCGGGCCAGAGTAGGATGCAAATACGCTTCCCCACGAGCCACAGTGCGGATGGCTTGAGCCAACTCATTTGGCTCGATGTCTTTCATAACGTAACCATCTACGCCTGCCGCCAATAAATCCAAAACCCGATCATCCAATTCTATGCCGCTCAAAACCAAAACCCTGACATCGGGTAGGGTTCTTTGTAATATTTGGATTGCCTCTTCTCCGGTCATCTCCGGCATCATCAGGTCCAGCAGTACTAAATCGGGTTGCAGTTGCCGGGCCATTTCAATAGCCCTGATTCCGTTATCCGCCTCGCCTACAATCTCAAAATCAGGCTCCAAACGCAATACCATCGCCAGCCCCTTACGCACAACGGCGTGATCGTCTGCAATAAGAATACGAATGGGTTGTTCAGCCATAACCATTCCTTCTATTAAGCGGCACAGAAACCAATACCTGCGTGCCATGACCAACCTGGCTGTTAATATCGCATGTTCCCCCCAAAACGCGAATCCGATCACATATTCCTCGTAAACCAAATCGTTCCCGGTTGTGTTCTCTAGCCAGAGCCTTCTTTGTATCAAATCCCCGGCCCTTATCGCGAATGCTCATATAAACTTCATTGGGTTCTACATAAAGATATACGCGTGCTGTATCAACGCTGGCATGGCGGGCGGCGTTGACCAAAGCCTCCTGGCAAACCCGATAGAGATTGCGCCGGATGGTGGCCGGTAATCCGTCAAAATCGCCGTCGATGCTGAAATCGACATTAAAAACAAAAGAAGGGGAGCTGTTGGTTACATATTTTTGCAGGTCAATTTTGAATTTGTCTGTCGTTAACTCCGAAGGCCAGATGTCGAGAATGGATTGCCGTACCTCCTTGCGCACTTGGTCGGCCATCTCTCGTAATTCAAGCAGTTCTTGCTGAACCATCTCTGCCTGGTCGGGCAGGAGCTTGGTGCAAGCATCCAAAGTAAAAGCGATACCAAAAAGCGATTGGGCAACCGTATCGTGAATATCGCGGGCAATCCGGTTGCGTTCTTGTTCAATAGCCAGCCGCCGGGTGCGGTCAATTGTGCCCAAAGCCACGGCTGCCTGGCTAACCAGCGAGGTCAAAACCGCCCAACGCTCGTCAGACGTGTCGACATGCCCGGCTGTTTCAACCCCTATCAGCAAAACCCCAACCGTTCGCTCTTGCCAAATCATTGGCAAAATAAGCCAGTTCCCCGGCCTGAGCCAGGT
>JAJRVO010000152.1 GCA_024277275.1 Chloroflexota bacterium | reverse complement strand
GTGGCAAGTAGCAAGCGCCATCTACAACCTGCAATAAGGATTAACTTTTATCCTTACCCAATCCAAAATCCAAAATCTAAAATCCAAAATCTAATAATACGTTCTGCCGTCCGGCATAATAGCTCCCTGCAATTTGGCGCCTTCCAGGTTGGCGCCTTCCAGGTTAGCGCCCTTTAAGTTGGCGTTACGCAGGTCGGCATTGGCTAAATTGGCGCTACGCAAGCTGGCCTCCTCAAGGTCTGTGCCGCGCAGGTCTGCGCCTTGCAGATTGCTCCAGGCCAGGTCGGCTTCTCGTAAAGTGGCTCGACTCAGGTTGGCATTGCTTAAGTCTGCTCCCACCAACCAGAGGGGTTTCCGGGTCAAATTGATAAGCTGATATAACTCTTTTTGGGTAAATTCCATTTAATTTAGTGTGACTCCGTTACATTAGTTCTTTGGTACGCTCTCTTTTTTTACGCGAACCTGCAAGCGTTGCATTTAGGCCAAACTGTTTTTGTACTTTCCACGGGGTTATTGGCTGCTCTTGATACAGCAGTTCAATATGAGTGATTCTAAATGTAAATCGGGGGCCAAATCCCTTTAAAGATTCTTTGGCTGCTTCCAGTTTAGACTTTGTTGAAAACCGACCAAAGATAATGTGAGGCCAATAGGCTGTGTCTTGTTTGGCAAGATTGCTTAAAAGGTCGGTTAGCAGCGTGGTGCGCAGCGAAGTCAACTCTTGCCGTCCAGCCATTATTGGTAGACGAAACTGGTAGTTTGCCTGTTTGCCAACTTCCCAGGTATGAATGTCCCACCCAGCTACCGAAGCTTTTATTGGCGCGTGAATCTCGCCTGCTTCTTTGAGATGCGCAAAAAGCTTTGGGAGAGGGTCGGATAGAGGGAAGGGTCTAACAATGGTGATATGGGGTGGAATGACTTCTGCCATCGCGTCATACTTGTTGCGGTAAGGTTGTATGGCTGTGGCTAAATCTGTAGTTACAGGCGCTATTATCATATGCATAGTCAAGCTCCGGTATGTTAAGGAATCGGGATTAAATAACTGTCTGTCTCATTTCAGAGCGCAGTAAATGGTAATTAGTAATTAGGGATTGGCTTAATAACCAATTACCATTTACCATACAATGTTGAGGGACAGTTATTTAATTCTCATTACTAAGTTAAACGGATGAAAAGGGTCATTGGTTTTACGGTGCAGGAATCCAACCTTGCGAAGCGGCATAAGCTACCGATAAGGCGACGCTATTGGTCAGCATGTGCATCAAAATGGCCGGCCAAATAGAGCCGGATATCTGGTACAGAAAGGCAAAGATAAGCCCCAAAATAAGAATTGGCACAAGTGAGGTAGGGATGACGTGGGCCATGGCAAACAGGCCGGCGCTGGCCAAAGCAGCTTTTTTCCAATCCCACCGGTTGCGAAGCCCGGCAAAAACAAACCCTCTAAAAAATATCTCCTCAACAACGGGGGCAACAATGGCCCCGCCAAAAAGCAAGGCAACAGGAAAACCGGTGCCATCAAACATCTGGTCAATATCCGGCTGGATTTCCAGATTAAAAATACCCAAAAAAGTGGCATAGACCAAATTGAACAGGAGCGACAAAAGCATCAACCCGCAGCCAAATCCAATGGCTTTTGGCTGAAACTCACGCAATCCCAAATCGGCCCAGGTAGCTCCGTATTTATAAATGCTAAAGTACCAGGCGGGTATTAGCAAGAGCAACGTGCCAAATATAACCAGCACGCTGGGATCGATGACCAGGCCAAACTCTTTGCCCAGGCCACCGATAATAACAAAAGCAATGACCCACAAAACAGCCATTATTAGCCCCCAGGCTACATCGCGGGGAGTCCAGGGTACGGTTGGGCCGGATAAGGCAGCGGTGTTTTGTTCAAGTACGGGCATGTTTTCCATGCTGAAGATAGTACCATATTTTGGGATGGGTGAAAAATTGACGGGGGGTGATATAAGCCAACAAAAAAGGCCGGAGCAATCCGGCCTTTTTATTTTTGACGGTAATTATCTTTCACTCTTTTCTATCTTTTGGATAGCCCACACCGTTTCACGTGTCAGCATTTTTATAAAGCGGCCTCCCTCAACCTGCATCTGCTGCCATTCGGCCTGGGTGTAGACCAGCACTTCGGCGGGAACGGGCAGTTGGCTTAGATCCCAATCCAGGGAACGCCGCTCAAATGGGGTAGAAGGGCGTTTTACTATGGCTACAATATCCAGATCGCTGCCAACGCCCCAATCGTCCCGCGCATAAGAGCCAAAGTAGCCAAGTTGGACTAGTTCCGGGTGTAGTCTGGCTGCTTCATCGGCCCAGGTACGGAACGCTGCATCTGCCTGAGTCCGGTCAGGCCATTTGAACACGGACGAATTCAAGGATCTCACCGGCATATTGAATAGCCCCCTCACTTTGTAGCCGCCCGTAGTGCTCAAACGGCGCACCCTCGGGGTGTCCGTTAGCGTATCGAGTAGGAATGTAAAAGTTGTCTAACGCCTTGCCTTTTTCTACCAACATCTTGGGTACTGATACAGCCCTGAAGAATACTCTCTTTCGACAAAGGAGTTTCCTGGAAAATCCCCCCGTCAAAATTTGCGGGACAGGGGCAGGCTCGGCGGATAGAGGCCATATCGGGCTGTTCTTGAGGCTCGAAGATCAGTTTGTCAT
>JAJRVO010000151.1 GCA_024277275.1 Chloroflexota bacterium | reverse complement strand
GTGTTTCTTAAATCGTGTGGGCCAGACCGCAGAGGTTTCTAAAGCCCATTTTAACTGTAAGTCAGGGTCATAATCGAGGCAAATTCGCTTGAAAATATCTCGCAAAAAACCTCTGCGGTCTTTAAGAAACACGCTCTAAGTTTTTGTAGAAAGAGATATTGGACATGCGCATTTTATTCCTCTAATTTAGATACTACTTGTGACCCATCAATACATCGTGTGGAAAATAACCCAAAAGGATTATAGAAAGACACTACTACATATAGAGAAAACGAGTTGTTTTTAGGATAAAATCCCATATTTAGTAGTTATTGACATAAAGCTAAAGTCACACGATGTATTGATGGCCGACAACTACTATATAATCGTTACCATTATATTACAGTAAGCAAGCTAACCAAGTTACATTTGGATTTCCGGATAGTCTCCCACTTGAGTGTTGGAGGCTGATTGATTGTTATTTTGAACCGCCAAGTTCGCCAAGAAAAAAAGAAAACTTGGCGTTCTTCGCGTTCTTGGCGGTTGATTTTTCTTGGTTGCAATCACCAACACTTAACGGGGGACTGCCAATTTCTGAGCGTACAACTAAAATCCGGGGTAATTTTTTGAGTTGTTTTATCCGGTGATTTTTACGGAGCTGTCCAAAATTTTGAACCCGCGCTATTTATACCTGAAATTTGGCAAAGACGTTATTTTTCTTAAAATCGTATAGGTAATCCAAGTTGCTACTTTGACCACAAACCGTCAAAACATCCAACCTTTGGCTGCCAGATATGTTATATGTTAGAAGTAAGGAGTAGGGAGTAGGGAGTATGAAGTAAGGTTTCTTCCCTACTCCTTACTCCCTACTTCCCCAGTCAAGATGCGTAGGTGGCAACTTGAGTTAGTATCTTAACAGTTGAGTCCTTGCTTTTTGGGCAAGAAAATTCAGGTTATCTGGGGAGTAGGGAGTAGGCAGTAAGGAGTAAGGATTTTTCCCCTACTTCCTACTCCCTACTTCTTACTTCCCGCCTGTTTGGTTCTGGCTTGTCCAGGTTAGGTAACAAATAAGGAGTTTTATTTTATGGGATTTGAAAATATCACAATTTTTGCGGCCTTTATTGCCGGTTTGCTCTCTTTTATTTCACCTTGCGTTTTACCGCTGGTTCCCGTCTATTTAGGGTATTTGAGCGGTTCAACCATCACCGGCGATGAGCCTCCGCCTCGGAGCGAGGTCTTCTCTCACGCACTGCTGTTTGTGGCCGGTTTCACCTTTGTTTTTGTGGTTCTGTTTGGCGTACCGGCCGGCTTTTTAGGCGGCGCATTGGGCAAGGCCGCCGAGTATTTAGTGTGGGTCGGCGGCGCGCTGCTGATTGTATTTGGCCTGCACACAATGGGAATTATCACCATCCCCATCTTCAACTTACAGAAAAAAATGGAATACGGACAATACCAGTCGCCGAGTTACATTCGCAGCACTCTTGTCGGCATGACCTTTGCCGCCGGTTGGACCCCTTGCATTGGCCCGCTTTTGGGCGTTATTCTGACCCTGGCTGTTCAGGGTCAAAATGTGGGGCTGGCTATGTTTTATCTCTTTGTTTACTCTATGGGACTGGCCGTACCGTTTTTAATCACAGCCTGGATGCTTACTGCCGCCACCAGCCGCCTGAGAAAGCTAAATCGCTACATGGGCCTCATCGAGCGGGTTAGCGGCGCGTTTATTGTTATTGTTGGCGTACTGCTGATAACCTGAAGATTCGCCGTTCTCAACACCTATTTTAGTCAATTTGTGCCGGAATGGCTGCTTAATTACATTTAACCCAAGTTGCCACTCTCGGCTTCAAAAACAATTTTAACCGCCAAGTACGCCAAGTACGCCAAGAATTTTTTAAAAACCTTTGCGTACTTGCGTTCTTGGCGGTTAAATTCTTATCAATTTTTTGCTGTGTGTTTTAATCTTTTTGGCTCTGGCTTGACTATGTTAGGCGGGGGATAACGGCGATTTCTACTGATGACAAATAACACCCGCCATTCACTAACCGATACCCTCTGGAAAATATACCGCAGGCCCAACCCTCCCCTACCCTGGGCCAAAGGCAGCGACCTTTTTTGGAACGACCCCGCCTTTTCAGAGCGCATCCTACGCGAGCATTTAGACGACACCCACGGCGCAGCCTCCCGCGAAACTACCGAGCGGGCAGCCCAGATTGAGTGGCTGTGGTCAAAACTGGCAATGCAGCCTGAAATCCATTTGTTTGATATAACCTGCGGTCCCGGCCTGTACGCCGTAGAATTTGCCCATCGAGGCTGTACCGTCACCGGCATTGACTTTAACCCGACCTCAATTGCCTACGCGAAGGATTTGGTCTTAATCGAGCAAGTAACGGCCAAATGTACCTTCATCGAGCAAGATATCCGTCATATGAATTATCGCGGCTCAAATTTTAATGCGGCTATTTTGCTGTACGGGCAACTGGCCGTTTTCCCCCGCGCCCAGGCTCAAGCGCTACTAACCAACATTTCCCAATCGCTCAAGCCGGGCGGGCGGCTTTGTCTTGAACTGCTCAACCAGGCCCAGGTGGATAAAGAAGACAGCAGTTGGTGGTTCACCGACAACGCCGGCCTGTGGGGCGATGGCCCCTTTCTGCATCTCGGCGAGCGCTTTTGGGACCCGGATGAGCAAGTCTCGGTGGAACGATATCACATTGTCCACCTTGAAACGGGTCAACTAACCCAAATGCAGATGACCGACCAAACCTACGCCACAGAAACCATAATCGGCATGTTAAAGCAAGCCGGTTTCAGCGCCGTAACAGTCTACCCCGCCTGGGGTGGTCTCCCCCTGGCTGACGCTGAAGAATGGGTGGCTTATGTTGCTTGCAAATGATGAATGATGAATGCTTTCCATTCAGAAGTTGATTTTCACGTCCTGGGTTAAGTTGTGGTACAATGCTGCCTCACATTAGATAAAGATGCAAAGGAACACTACTTGTGAAGCGGTTAGGAATATTGTTGCTGTTTTGCTGGGTACTGGCTGGTTGTGGGCGGGTAATAACCCCAACGCCAGAACCCGTTGCTGCCATTGAATCAACACCTCTACCTAAAACCATCAGCCCGACGGACACGCCTCGTCCAACATCTACCCCCCGGCTGGCGACGCCCATTGTCAGCCCAACCCCAACCGCAACGCCCACCCCCATCATCTACAGCGTGCAACCGGGCGACACCTTGCTCAAGATTGCCATTCAATTTGACCGTTCCACCGAGTCCATCCAGGAAGCTAACGGCATTATAGACCCCCGTTTTTTGCAAATAGGGCAAATGCTTATCATCCCTCCCCCCACAGAAAACCCCGACGCTCCGCCCACCCCCACGCCTACGCCCCCGCCTCTAACAGTCACAGCCATTAACTTTCAAAAAACCCGGCACGGGGCGTTATGGTGTTTGGGCACAGTCAACAACCCCGGCGACGAGTCGCTAACAGAGGTTGTGGTTGAGGCATCGCTGCTTGACAGCGGCGGGACACTCCTCTCAAAAGCGGCGGCTTTTACGCAATTAGACGCAATTCTACCCGGTCAATCCGTACCGTTTGCCATTTTATTTGAAACACCCCCCGCTGAATTTGCCCAATATCAAGTTGTTGCCGTGGCGGGTGTTCCCCTCTCAGCGCAAACCCGCTACTATTTTGACCTGGAAACCTTTGACGTGCATGGTTCTTCAACAGGAGAAAACACCTATCGAGTCAGAGGACAATTGCGCAACTGGGGCGCAACCGATAGCGAGGCCATTCGCCTGGTTGTAATGGCCTACGACAAAGAGGAGCAAGTTCTGGCCCAACGCCAGGCCGAGTTAGCCGTTAGCTTGCTTAAGGCCGGAGCAACCACACCATTTGAAATAGATTTAATTATTCCTGATGGCATGGTCGATCGGTATGAGGTTGTAGCACAGGGCTTGCAGGTTCAATGATTGGGATTGTTTTATTTTGACCACTTATCCACAAGCAATTTGACATAAATAAATTGACATATTGCGGTGGTTATTGTATGATCAAAAGTGCCTCTTGAGGCGGTGGCGATGCCTTTGCATAAACCCCAAAAGCCTTTTTAAACACTCTCTCAGGAAAGGCCGTGAAGAAGAAACGTCAAAACTCCAAAGTTCCTTTAGCTCAATTTGTGGCTATCATTGCTCTAACAATCTCAATCTTTTTGATAGTTGATCTTGGGCGTCGAGCCGCGGCCAACTATCGCACCCAACGTGAAGCCGAGCGTTTGAGCCAGGAAGTTGAGGCAGCGCGCCGGTATCAGGCCAAATTATTAGCTCAACGCACCTATGCCGCCAGCGACCTATATGTAGAGGAAGTTGCGCGCAAAGAGCTAAAATGGGCCAGGCCGGGAGAGACTGTGGTGGTGGTGATGCCCAACTTTGAAACGGCTCACCCGCTTAATCAGCCATCCCAAACACAAAAAGAGGTCCGCATGATAACAACGCCTCAGCAAGCATGGTGGCAACTTTTCTTCAGTCCCCGGCAACCCGATATCCTCCCTGCCGGCGCTCCATAATTTGACACCCTGAGCCTTTTGACTAAAATGTTGAGCGTAAGTACGCTGATGTAGCTCAGTTGGTTAGAGCACAGAACTCATAATTCTGGGGTCGGTGGTTCAAATCCACCCATCAGCACTAAGAGCGTGTTTCTTAAATAAATAGGTATTCTGGATTAGCCAAAACTCCCTGAAATACTTAAAGTAGAGCCAAAATCAGAGGGAGAATGAAATGTCCAGAAAACCTTATCCAACAGATTTAAGTGACGCCCAGTGGTTT
>JAJRVO010000150.1 GCA_024277275.1 Chloroflexota bacterium | reverse complement strand
TGTTTCTTAAATCGTGTGGGCCAGACCGCAGAGGTTTCTAAAGCCCATTTTAACTGTAAGTCAGGGTCATAATCGAGGCAAATTCGCTTGAAAATATCTCGCAAAAAACCTCTGCGGTCTTTAAGAAACACGCTCTAAGGCGTGGCATAATTTTTTTAAACCGCCAAGAGCGCAAAGGACGCAAAGAATTTATAAAAATCTTGGCGATCTTGGCGTACTTGGCGGTAAAATTACCAGCGATTGGCGAGAACTGAACAGCCCTGGGGTCAAAGTAGTAATGTTGGTCAAATTTGGTCGGACGACCAATTCCACAGTCTGGAAATCGTCGTTCCCTGCTCCCCTGCTCATAAACCAATATGCCCCGGCTTCTAAACCAAAGGAGCCGCCTATGAAGCGGGGCTTCACACGCGCCTGATGAAACCCAACAGCAGGGGTGCAAGGGTGCAGCGGTGCAGGGGTGATTTTTGTTCATTGCTCATTGTTAATTGTTCATTGGTTTCATAGGAGAGCGTTAATGAACACCTTCAACCCAACCGACCACCCCCACCGCCGCTACAATCCGCTGATTGGTGAGTGGGTTATGGTTGCTCCTCATCGCCTCAAACGTCCCTGGCAGGGGCAAGTGGAAAAGTCTCCCCAGGAAATCCGCCCACAGTATGACCCTGCTTGCTATCTGTGTCCGGGCAATGAGCGCAGCGGCGGAGCGCGTAACCCCCAGTATGAAAGCACCTTTGTTTTTACCAACGATTTTGCCTCCTTGCTGCCCGATGCCCCTATTGCCTCTCTTGCGCCTCACCCCCTGCTGCGGGCCGAAAGCGGGCAGGGAACCTGTCGAGTGATGTGCTTCTCTCCCCGGCACGACCTGACCTTACCGGAGATGGCCGTAACGGAAATTCGGCAAGTGGTGGATATGTGGGCTGAACAGGCAGCGGATTTGGGCCAACGTTACCGTTGGGTGCAAATCTTTGAGAACAAAGGGGCCGTTATGGGCTGCTCCAACCCCCACCCGCACGGCCAGGTGTGGGGCGAGAACATAGTGCCCAATGAACCGGCCAAAGAAGAACGCCGGCAAAGGGCCTATTTTGAGGCGCATAACTCGCCGCTTCTGGTCGATTATGCCAACCTGGAAACGGCACAGCAACAACGCATTGTGGTTAAAAATGACCACTGGCTGGCCGTGGTTCCCTACTGGGCCATCTGGCCCTTTGAGATTCTGCTTCTGCCCCGTCGCCACGTTTTGCGCCTGCCCGATCTCCTCTACTCAGAACGAAACGACCTGGCCGATATTCTCAAACGCCTGTTGACCCGGTACGATAACCTGTTTGAGGTCTCGTTCCCTTACTCAATGGGCTGGCACGGCGCTCCCACCGATAACGGCGATTATCCCCACTGGCAACTGCACGCCCACTTTTACCCGCCCCTGCTCCGCTCGGCCACGGTCAAAAAGTTTATGGTCGGCTACGAGATGCTGGGCGAGGCCCAACGCGACCTGACCGCCGAACAAGCCGCCGAGCGATTGCGGTCGCTGCCGGAGTTGCATTATACAGAGGTTTTTGCTTCCTGATAAGGATATGACGGTTTCCCAATAAAACCGGATTTGTGATATTATTGGGCAGTCTGATTTTTCGGAATCACGGGATGGCTTCTACATCAAAGTTTTAATGCGTTAGCGCGAATAAGTGATGGGTTAACCTCAATGATAGCGCAAATTGACTTGGGTGTGTTTCAAATGAGTCAAAAAGCGCCGCAGGCCGGGGGGCTTGAGGGGTAGCTCCCCCCAATTTCTCCCCTCTCCGACTCAAATGAAACACACCCAATTGACTTATAACAAAAAATATCTTTAAATAAGAAATTGTTGAATTTTTTCTATCAGCAGCAAAAAGTGAAATAAAGAGGGGAATATGTCTAATGTAGTTTTGCCTTAACGCGCGCGTGTGGTTATTGTTGGCGGTGGTATTATTGGTTGTTCTACGGCCTATCACTTGGCACATATGGGCTGGAAAGATATTGTCCTCCTGGAACGTGATCAATTAACGTCTGGGACAACATGGCATGCAGCCGGTTTAATTGTTACTTTCGGTTCAACGTCTGAAACTTCAACTGAACTTCGTAAATATACTCGCGACCTCTATGCTCGTCTTGAGGCCGAAACGGGATTTTCAACAGGCTTTAACCCCATCGGTTTTATCGAAGTAGCCAGTAATGCGGACCGCCTGGAAGAATGCCGCCGGGTTGCCGCATTTAATAGATATTGTGGTGTTGATGTACAAGAAATTTCGCCTAAAGAAATTAAAGAACTGTTTCCTTTGGCCCGGGTTGATGATTTACTTGCAGGTTTTTATGTAAAAGATGATGGACGAGTCAACCCTGTAGATGCGACCATAGCTCTGGCCAGAGGGGCGCAGCAGCAAGGAGTAAAAATAATTGAAGGGGTAACGGTTACCGGAATATTAAAGAAAAATGGTGTTGTTGCCGGCGTAAAAACGATTCAGGGTGATATCCAGGCAGATTACGTCGTTAATTGTGCCGGAATGTGGGCCAGGCAATTGGGAGAGTTGGCCGGAGTCAATATTCCAAATCAAGCGGCAGAACATTATTACTTAATCACTGAAGAATTAGAAGATATGCCTCCTGATATGCCAATTCTTGAAGACCCATCTCACTATGGATATTACCGCGAAGAAGTGGGTGGAATTATGGTTGGATTATTTGAGCCGGATTGCGCGCCCTGGAATATTAAGCGTATTCCGAACGATTTTTCCTTTGGTGAAATTAAGCCTGATTGGGAGCGAATGACCCCATTTTTAGAAAAAGCGATGTCGCGTGTTCCAATAACGATGGAAGTTGGCATAAAGAAATTTTTCTGCGGCCCCGAAAGTTTTACGCCCGACCTTCAACCCATTATTGGCGAAGCTCCGGAATTGCAAAATTACTTTGTGGCGGCCGGATTAAACTCCATTGGAATTATAATAGGGGGAGGTATTGGTCGAGTCATGGCCCATTGGATAATCAATGGAACGCCTGATGTTGATATTACCGGCTTTAACATCGATCGACTTCATGTTTATCAAAACACGCCCGAGTACAGAAAACATCGTACGGTTGAATCGCTGGGTATGGTTTATAAGTGCCACTATCCTACGATGTCATATCAAACGGCAAGAGGAGCAAAGAAATCTCCTTTCCATGATCGCTTGGCGGCACAGGGAGCGTATTTTAGGGATGTCAGCGGTTGGGAAGGGGCTGATTGGTATGCGCCTGCCGGTTTTGAACCAAAGGTTGATAAATTATCCTGGGGTAGAGAAAATTGGTTCCCATGGTGGGAAGCTGAACACAAGGCGGCGCGTGAAGGCGTTATCCTTATGGATATGTCTTTTATGTCAAAATTTATGGTACAAGGTCGCGATGCCGGAAAAGTGATAAATTATATTTCGGCCAACAATGTTGATGGTAAAGCAAATCAAATTACCTACACGCAGTGGTTAAATGAAGCCGGAAACCTGGAAGCAGATTTAACGGTAACAAAACTAAATAAAGAAAACTATTTAGTCGTCGTTACAGATACAATGCATCGACATGCTGAAACCTGGTTAAAACGGCATATTTCATCTGATGATCATGCGTTTGTTACAGATATGACTTCAGCCTACGCACAATTAAATATTCAAGGCCCAAAGTCAAGAGAATTAATGCGAACTATCACCACAACTGATTTATCAAACGAAGCGTTTCCATTTAGGCGCGCTCGCGAAATTGAGATCGGTTATGCCAAAGTTCTTTGTATTCGTATTACTTATCTGGGTGAACTGGGCTATGAGTTGTATATTCCAACCGAACAAGCGACTCATGTTTATGATCGTATTGTTGAAGCCGGAAAAAAATTCGGGCTTCGCCATGCCGGACTTAAAGCGCTGGCTAGTTTGAGAATGGAAAAAGGTTACCGCGATTACGGACATGACATGGACAATACTGACGAGCCGTTTGAAGTTGGATTAGGCTTTTTTGTTGATCTGAAAAAACCGGGAGGATTCATTGGTAAAGATGCCGTTGTTAAGAAAAGAGCTAAAACGCCAATGACCAGACGTCTGGCTCAAGTGTTAGTGAAGGATCCCAAACCATTTTTATTTCACGCCGAGGTTGTCAGAAGAAATGGAATAGCGGTGGGCTATGTTAGAGCAGGTTCATACGGATTCTCTCTGGGTGGAGCTGTAGGACTATTTATGATTGAGGCTGGTGAACCCATAAATGCCGGCTATATCGCTAACGGAAAATGGGAAGTCGAAATCGCCGGAAATATTTATCCGGCTGAAGTTTCTTTACGTCCGTTTTATGATCCTGAGATGAAAAAGATTAAAGTTTAATACTGTAATCATTACACCATCTGGATGAAGGCGAACTTATGCGTAAAATCACGGTAGTTGCAATTGTGGTGTTACTAGTACAGCTTGGCGGAAGTCTTTCGGTAGTTACAAGCAGCGCGGTGCTTAGTTTATGGAGTGAAAAAGTGCACTTTTTCACTCCATAAACTACCGAAGGATTTACGCCGCCGTGTACTAGTTATATGCATCGCTTGTGGTGCAATAGTTATGGTGGGATCGCAATTAGGCATTCATCAATTTCTTGGCAGCAACCCGGAATCGGCCCGAGAAATAGCGGCCTCAATGGTCGATTACACGTTACCGGCAAGTTGCCAAGAGCAAGGAGGTCGAGACATTGGAATTATCAAAATGGTCTTGATTACTCCTGGCGTGCAAGACCCTCAATTTCTTGACAAGAATGTTTTCCTACTAACCACGTATCCTTCAGTTTTGGGCCTTAGCGAAGATAAGTTTCGTCAAGAGCTACAATTGGCGACGCTTCGATCTGCCGGCAATGTGTCGACAATGGAGTTCGTTCGAGAGGAAGCCGCTATAATTCAAGGCGAAGAGATAACGCTTGAAGTGTATGAGAGTTTTGGCGCGTATGATCCACCGACAAGGATGGTGTTTAGCTCAGTATTTCCTGGAAAGTCGGATGATATAATTCTTGTGGTTGCAGGCCCTATCGCGTTATGGGATCAAGAAATGGTAAACCGTTTTATTGCGTCAATAAGATAATACATACCAAAAGGAGTACAAATCATGCAAGGTCTTATTATGGATTACCCCCTAACCATTGACCGTATCCTGGAATACGCCCACCGGATGTTTCCCCGCAAACAAATCAGTACCATGATGCCCGATGGATCAATGCACCGCTACACCTACGCAGAGATGTACAAACGGGTCAAAAAGCTGGCCAATGCTCTGGGTAAGCTGGGCGTTGAGCCGGGCGACAGGGTGGGAACCTTTGCCTGGAACAACTACCAACACCTGGAACTGTACTACGCCGTCCCTTGTAGCGGGGCCGTTTGTCATACGCTCAACATCCGATTATCTCCCCAACAACTGGCCTACATTGTCAATCATGCTGAAGATAAGGTTGTTTTTATCGACGGCTCGCTGGTACCGCTATTTGAGCAAGCGGTCGATCAAATTGACTGCGTGCAGCATTACGTCCTATTCAATGCCTACAAGGATATCGAGACCAGCCTGCCAAATGTCTCCTTTTATGAAGACCTTCTGGCCGAAGCCGACGACGATTACGAATGGAACGTGACTGACGAAAACACGGCCTCTGGTCTGTGTTACACCAGCGGCACCACCGGCCACCCCAAAGGCGCCCTTTACAGCCACCGCTCCACTTATTTGCACGCTTTGGCCACCAACCAGGCCTCTTGTCTGGGCTTTACCGAGAGCGATACCGCTTTGCTCATTGTACCCCAATTTCATGTGATGGCCTGGGGATTCCCCTACTCCACGCTGCTGGCCGGAGTCAACATTGTTATGCCCGGCCCTCATCTACAGCCGCCTGCCCTGGCAGACTTGCTGGCCGAAGAAAAAGTGACGGTTGCCAACGGCGTCCCCACCATTTGGATTGGCGTTTATCAGGAGTTAAAGGCCAACCCCCGCGATATCTCCAGCGTCCGGGCGTTGGTTATTGGGGGAGCGGCTTTAACCCGGTCGATGATTGAAAACTACCAAAATGAGTTTGGCATCAACGCCCTCCACGCCTGGGGTATGACCGAGATGTCGCCCCTGGGGACGGTGTCTAAATTGCAAAGCCATCATCTCGACTTGCCCCAAGACGCGCAGTTGGATATTCGGGCCAAGCAGGGCTACACGCTGGTTACTGTCGAGATGCGGATGGTCGATGATGCCGGGCAAGAAGTTCCCCGCGACGGCAAAGCCGTGGGCGAGATTCAAGTACGGGGGCCAAGCGTCATCAACAGCTACTACAAAGCCGAGTCTGACAGCTTTACCGGCGA
>JAJRVO010000015.1 GCA_024277275.1 Chloroflexota bacterium | reverse complement strand
TACCACAAATCCCCAAATAAAAAAGGCTGCCAGTACCCTTTACTGATGCACCACAACCAGCGTGCCGGGAGCATTGTAAGTGGAGACCACCTGAGTTTGACCTTCCGGCAAGGGCGGGTCGGCCCACTCAAACAACTGCTTGGCATTGTCGATGCTCAAATTGACGCAGCCGCGACTCATCTGCTCGCCAAAGTTATCGTGCCAGTAGGTTCCGTGCAAGGCGTAGCCGTTGTAAAAATACATGGTGTAGGGGACATCCGGCAGGTAGTAATCGTAGCCGGTCATCAGGGTCGACTCCAGCTTCCAGTAGATATTGTACTCGCCCAGCACCGTGGGCGTGTTGGGTACGCCCGTCGAGCTAATAAACCACATCACCGGCACGTTGCCTTCCCAGGCCGTCACTTGCTGGGTGGTGACATCTACCTCAATCCACTTCTCGTCGGGAGAGGCCGGCTGGTGTGCCAGCAGCGACTGGTCAACCGGCTCAAAAAGTTTAGGGCCGGCGGGCGTGGCGTCAACCGGCCCAATTAAATCATCCGTTGGGTCGCTGTCAACCGGGTTTTGCTCAACCGGCGACGCCGGAATGGCCGGGGCCGGTTCGCCGGCCTCTTCGGTTATGGCGACAGTTTCAGTTGTCGATTCCGGGACAACCGGCGCTTCGGGGGGGAGCGGCGCTTCCTGAGAAAGCGGCGATTCTTGAGAAAGCGGCGCTTCCTGGGGAAGCGGCGCTTCCTGGGGAAGCGGTACGTCAAGCTCTGGCGCTTCAATGACCCTCGTATCGCCGTCAGAAACGGGCGGTTTAACGATAGCGACAGGCTCCACTTCAAGCGGAACAGATTGGGTTACCGGCGCAAAAGCGACCCCCTCGATTCTGGCCGGGACGTTTTCAACAGGGCCGGGCAACCAGGCGGCCAAAGTTTTGGCCGGGGCCAGGGCCAGCGACCAGATGCCAACGGTCAACACCGCAGCCGCCCCCAGAATTACAACAACTATCAGCAGTGGGTCAATGGTTCGGCGCGCCCGGTGAGCCAGCGCCCCCTTTTGGGCCCGCTTCTGAAAATCCTCTTTCGATAACAACTGGTCCCGGATAAACTCATCCGGCAACTCCGCTGCCTCCGCCGCCTCCTCGCCGGTTTGGGCGGGCGTGTCCTGGGTTGAGACGGTTTCAGGTTCAGCCGCTTCCGCATCCAATCGCGTTTTGGCCCAGCGAACCCCGGCTCTGGCCCGCTCGTTATCCGGGTCCAGAGTCAATATCCGCTCCAGTAAACGCAGGCTCTCCTGCGCTAAAGGGGCCACATAAGCCATCCAAAACAGAGCCGGGATATTATCCCTATCCTGTTTCAGAACTTCTATCAGATATTTTTGGGCCTTCTCTTTTTGACCGGCCCGGGCGGCTTCAATCCCCAGGCGCAAATTTGTTGTTTTATCAGCCGTGGTATCCGTCATGTATCACACCCCAAAGACAGCGCAAATTTAACACTCATTGAATTTAACAATTTTACCATAAAAGCAATTAATTGTGAACCTGTCTTTGCCGCACGCCATTCCGCGTGATATAATTTTAAAATCATTCGAGGCAAAAACATCAAACAACTCTAAAATATTGGGGCGCATTCTATGGCACATTGGCTAAAAACAATAATCCCCTTAATTACTTTAGCGCTTTTTACCCTGGCCGCTTCATCCACCCCCTTTCCCACCTACCTCTCCCAGCCTACCCAACTCATTAAACTCACAAACTCATCCAACTCATTAAACTCACAAAACTCTTCCCAATCCAAAATCCAAAATCCAAAATCCAAAATCCAAACCATCGTCAACCTCGGCGTTCCGGCGGGTAATGGGGCTACGCCCAAACACCTGGCCCTTAACAGCCAGGCCGGGCAACTTTACATCCTCAGCGAGGGAGTCCCCATACTTAAGCAAGGCAGCGGATTAAGCGTCTACAATATTAAAACCGGGCAAATTGATAAACACGTCAAAATAAATCAGGGCGACAACGAAACGCTCGACCTGCAATTCGATCCCGAAGCCGGATTAATCTACGCCCTCTGGAACCAACGCTACACCGACACTCGCCCCACCCTGACCGTGATTGACAGCAACCTGCTGCAAACCGTTCAAAACATCCCCGATATTGAAGCCTTTGCCACGGACAACGGGCGGCTTTACGCAGCCAACGCCCAAGAGCTACTATCCGTAAACCTGCCCAACAACAGCCTGGCCCAGGCCCAAAGAGTCGACCTGCCGCCGGCCGGCATCACCGGGCCGATGGCCGTCAACCCGGCAGCCAATCGCCTTTACCTGGCCCGCAGCGTCGACGGCGTGTGGAGTATGGAGATATTTGAGGCCGGCACCCTGGCCCCTATCGGCAGCTACCCCTCCGATACCGCCATTTTGAACATTCTGCCCTTGCCCGGCGCAAGCGAAGTGCTGGTCATCGCCGCCTTAAGCGATTACCGGGCCGTCTATCGCCTGACTACAGACGGCGAACTGGCCGACCTGCCCTACGAGTTAGGACCGCGTTATGGCGCTGCCGGTATCGCGCTGTCTCAGGATGGGGAGCGGCTCTACTTTAGCAACGGTCAACTCCGGCCTCTTGACCCTGCCGACGACGCTCCCGGCCCGGCCCTGGTTGGCCTGTCCAGCGGCAGCAATCTATCGCCCCTGCTTGAAATCCCTCTGCTGACCAACTTTGACGATCTGGTCATCGACGACAAAACGAACCAGGCATTTGCCCTTTATCCTTTCGACCACTTTCTCTACGTGGTAAACTTGAACCGCGAGACGGTCAAAATTGTCAATACGGCCATCGAAATTCGGGACGTGCTGGTTGATGCGGAGTCGAACCAGATTTTTGTGTCAGATAGCGCCAACCGCATCCGGCGGCTAAATGGCGGGTCGTTTAAAGTGTTGGCCGAGGTTCAACTGGAGGACACCGGCGACGACTACGGCTTTAAATTCGCTACCTGGGCCGGAGAGTTAAGCCTTGACCGGGAGCGCAATCAACTCTACGTTAGCGGGCGACCGGCCATTGTGCTGGAGGCCGACACCCTGGCGCACATCGCCACGCTGGAGCCGGGCGGCCAACTGGCCCCGGACCCTAGCGGCGACAACATTTATGTGAGCAACTGCGGCCTGACCGTGGTCGATGCTCTAATCTTCATCAGCGGCGACATCGTTCCCGGCACCGGGCCTGATCCACGCGGTCTCTCGCCCAACCCCTGCGTGGGTTACAGTCAACTGGATACCGCCAACCAACTGCTTTACAGCATTGTGCCCAACGGCGTACCCGGCTCTAACGGCGGCAACCATCTTTACGTGTACGATGTCAGCGCCGAACCCACCCTAATCTTCACCGATACCGGCATCAGCATTGTCCAGGCCGAGCCGGATCCGGTCAACCGGCGGGCTTTTGTCAGTTATGTTCGACACAGTAATCAACGGCTGCGCGCGCTGGATGTTTCCGCCTCCGGTTCTGCCAACTATACGCATCATCTAATGGGGGTTTGGGGCTATCTTCGCTACAGCCCAACCGCCAACCGCCTCTATTTGAGCAACAACAACCGCCTGCTGGCCCTGGATGCCGACACTCTGGCCGTTACCAACGAGCTATCTTTGCCGCCCAAATACAATTATCGCTTGGTTGACCTTGACCCCGCCACCGAACGACTCTATCTGGCCGGACTGGACGGCCAACTCCTGATTGCCTCTTTCGGCGAAAACGGGACCGGGCCGGAGTCGCCCCCAACCCATATGCCCACCGGCGATATCCTGGCCCTGGAAAGCGTCGCCGGTGATATCCTGGCCCGCATTAAGGCCAAGCATGATAACTTTGTCGACACCCGCCTTTACCGCACCCAGGACCAGGGCAAAACCTGGACCGACCTGAGTCAAAACCTGCCCCCCTTCCCCATCCAGACTATGGCCGCAGCCGGCGACGACGCTGAACCCCAGACGATATTTGCCGGATTGATAGTTTTTGGTCAAACCGGCGGCCTCTACAAATCCACCGACGGCGGGCAAACCTGGAACCCCGCTATGGCCGGGCTGCAAGACCTGTGGGTAGAAAAACTCTTTATCTCGCCCAATTTTGACCAGACCGGCCTCATCTTTGCCCACACCACCCACGGCGGACTGCACCAATCCACCGACGGCGGCCAAAGCTGGACGCCCCTGGACCCCGTAGCCCCCAATGAGTTCTTTCCAAGCGCCAACTCCATCGCCTCCGTTGCATTTGATGGGCAGGGGGGCGTACTGGTCAGCCAATCATCAGCCCGGATGCAAGGCATCTTCCGAGCCGCCCTCAAATCAAGCGGCGACCTGACCGAGTGGCAGCAGGTTCTGGACATCCCGGTTGGCAGCCTGGCCTTTGGCCCGGATGGACGCGTAGTTTTGGCCTTTGGCGGTGGGCTGTGGCGCTCTATCGACGGCGGCCAAACGTGGCAAGCCGGCGGCGCGGGCCTGGCCGGCATAGAAAACCTCCAGCCCGACCGTTTTCTCTTCTCGCCCAACTTTGCCCAGGACCAAACCGTCTACTTCTTCTTTAAAGATATCTCCGGCGACGCCCCCGGTCTTCTCTTCCGCTCCACCGATGCCGGACAAAGCTGGCAGCCCTGGCTTGACCCGGCCGGCGGAGACGGCAATAATTTTACCGCCGGTAATACCTTTACTGCCGGTAAAACCTTTACCGCCGTTACCCTCACCCCTGACGGCTACTTTATCTTTGGCGACTCTGGGGCAAAACTAACCCGCCTGGCCCCCATTGCCCTGCAATGGACCTCCTCCCGGCAGTGGGTCGACTCGGAAACCGTCGCTTCCTTCCCCCTCAACGATCTATCCGCTTCCCCCAACTACAGCGCCGACCAAACGTTGTTTGCCCTCAACAGCCAGTACGGGCTGTTCAAATCCGGCAACGGCGGGCAAAGCTGGCAGCTTAGCAATTTCCCGGTTCGGGCCTATCGCTTTGACCGCAACCTTTACAAGTTAGCTGTGTCGCCCGCTTACCGGCAAGACCAAACGCTCTTTGTTGCCTCCGGGCGCAGCCTGCATCGCTCTACCAACGGGGGACAGACCTGGGAGCAACTGTCGCTTGGCGGCGGCAAAATCTCAGACTCTTCGTTCAGTTTTCACGCCCGGCGGGTAGCCCTCTCTCCCAACTTTGGACGCGACCGTACCTTGCTGGTCAGCACAGAAATCGCTATTTATCGCTCTGCCAACAGCGGCGATACCTGGCAGCAAGTGATAACCCCGGAAGAAGAAGCCGTTAGCCCCGACATACTGACCTTTGCCCCGGACGGCAAAACGGCCTACGCCCGGTTTGGCTACGGCCACAACCTCTTTTCCAGCCCCGACGGCGGCCAGACCTGGCAAAAACAACCGGGCACAAAAGAAGAGTACTTCTCCATTATCGCCGCATCTACCGCCTCCAACGGCACGCTCACGGCGGCTGTGGAGTTTAGTACCCGCCTGTTACAAACTGATCCTCAAACCCAACTTTGGGCCGATATTGGCCAATCGCTCCCGGCAGAATTAACCGGCTTAGAAGCCGTAGCCTACGGGCCGGACGACACGCTCTTTATCGGCGGGCAAGGCGGCGTTTTTAGCAGCGCAAACAACGGGCAAAGCTGGCAAGCCCTCAATGACGGTCTCCCCCTTCAGGTCAAAATCACCAATCTCCACACCTCAGACGCCCATCTCTTTGCAACTTCGGCAGACGGCGAAATCTTTGTCTCGGCCAACAACGGCGCTTCCTGGACAGATATTTCGCCTCGTATAAAATAGGGCTAATTGAAGTTGAAAGTGTAGCGTTAGCGGAACTTTGGGACAAAACTTCGCTTTGGACTCCATTTTATTTCCCTCCTCTGAAAATAGAGTTACCGGAGTCGAAAAGTGCACTTTTTGACTCCTAATTTTCATTCTCGTTGCCGTCCCAGTAGGGACTGTCTGACTCTTGTAAAAAGTCAGCAAAAGTTCAGTCAAAACTCAACCAATTAACCGCCAGATACGGTAAAATATTAGTTACACAGGCAGGTAGCACTTTTTTGGTAAAAAGGAGCACTTTTTCTCCTAAAAAGTAGCACTTTTTCCGGTAAAAGGTAGCCTTTTGCCCCTACCAATTCAAGTAATTCTGTGCAATAATATAAGCACCTTAATAGTTTCATTGCATTTTCACCACTCTACCTTCCCAGCCTAAAACAAATTTTGGTAATAATAGATTGGCTATCGGGTATAGCCACTTACCAGGGGATTCTTATGATTCGTGTACTTATTGCCGACGACCATTATTTGGTACGCCAGAGCCTTAAAACATTGCTGGCAATAACGGACGACATTGAAGTTATCGGCGAAGCCGAAGATGGCCGGGAAGCGGTCGAACTGACCAGGCAACTGGCTCCGGACGTGGTGGTGATGGACGTTATTATGCCGCATTTAAGCGGCATCCAGGCCACTGAGCAGATTAGCAATCTTGGGGTTACCACTCGCGTGGTGGCTCTGTCCATCCATTCCGATAAAGTGTTGGTCGAACAGAGCTTGCAACACGGCGCTTGCGGCTACTTGCTCAAAAACCTGGTCGCCCAAGAACTCCCCTGGGCCATCCGGGCAATTAACCGGGGCGAAACTTATTTTAGCCCGCCGGTTGCCGAGATGTTGATGTAGAAAACACCCTGTAATCAGAAATAGAACAGCACAAGTTAATTCTTTTGGGAGGAAGAATAATGGCCGAGTCAATCATTTATAACAGCAAACAAAAACAATTGGCCCACGAACTTGTTGAGGCTATCTTTAGCGGCGCGGATTTGGAGAATTTCTGTAAAGAGTATTTTCCGTCCGTATTTTATCTATTCACGCCCGCTATGAGCGACTCCAGAAAGATCAAGATTCTGATTGAGGAGTGCGCCGACCGGCGAGGTGAATTGAAGAGGTTGGCTCTCACAGTTAAAAGCCTTAAACCAAAAGAGTACAAGCGATTTGAGCGGGATGTTGACAACGGCAACGCATCAGGCCGGCCGGCATCGGACGCATCCGATTTTCATAGTCAAGGCAACGGTTCTTACAAAGCGGAAATGTTGCTCAACAAAAAACTGGTGGCTGATCGCTACCGGGTAGACAAAATTCTGGACGATAGCGGCCAGGGAACCGTGTTTAAAGCCTACGATACCAGGCTTAAGCTTGACGTGGCTATGAAGGTGATTGACCTGAATCAAACCAATATTCCCACCCTGCAAGAACGAGTGCGGCAAGAGGTTTGTACAGCCATTCGCCTGGACCATCCGGGCGTTGTTCAGGTTTATGATTGCGGTGAAATGGGTCCTCTGCATTATATTGTTATGGAGTTTATTCCAGGCTACAATTTGCGAGATATCCGCCAATATTTTGAGAGACTCGACAGCAAAGTCGCTTTGCCTCAAATGTTGCAACTGGTTCGCCAGCTATGTTTAACTGTGGATTATCTGCACCAACAGCGAGTCCTTCATCCCGGCATAAAGCCGGAAAATATTATGCTGAAAAATGGTCAAACCACTGACGGCACAACATGGCAGCCCATCTTAACCAATTTAGGCTCGCTCAGGCCGCCCAAAGAAGTTTTGCTATCCGACGAAACCCCCTCGACACGCAGGCTTACCTACTCAATTTCGCCGGAGCTGTTGATGGGCCACATTACCGATGCCAGAAGCGATGTGTATGCGCTGGGCATCATCCTGTACAACTTAATTGTCGGCAGCCCGCCTTTCAGGCCAAAGGACTTGTCCGAAGCCTCTCAACTGCACGTTAACGCCCCTCCAATTCCGCCCCGTTCAACCAAGCCAAGTTTGCCGGTTGCAGTTGAACAGGTTATCTTAAAGGCTCTGGCCAAAGACCCGGCTGAGCGCTACTGGAGCGCCAAAGATATGGCCCAGGCTCTGGCCGGCTGTTTAGAGGAGTCTTCTCCTATTCCGTTAGCCGCCGCCGCAAGGCAGCAAGCCAATCTGGCCGTTTTAACCGAAGCCCGGATACTTTCCGTGGCTCCGGGAGAGTATATTGCCACAAAAATCACGCTGCGTAACCGGGGTATGCAAGATAACCACTGCCAGGTTAACGTTGAGGGTATCCCCATAGAATGGGTTTCTATTTCTCCTGCGGTTGCCACCCTGCTGCCCGATGAAGATCAGGCGGTAACAATTACAATTCAACCGCCACGTACGCCAAGCATCCAGGCCGGAAATTACCCTTTGACAATTCAAGTAACCGGCCAGTATGACGCCCAACAAGTCAACCAAATTCAGAAAACGCTAATTGTAGAACCTTATACGCAACTTGCCAGTAGCCTTTGGCCCCAGCAAATTGTGGCTGATCAGATTACCCAAATATCAGTGGATAATAAAGGCAACGCGCCGGAAACAGTTACCATAAGACCAAAACAAGATAAAAATCTTGCCTTTAATCCACCCCAGAAACAATTTGAGTTAAAGGTAGGAGAGAGTCGCGCGGTTGATTTTGTAGTAACGCCGCGCTCATCCTGGTTTGAAGAAGCTGCCACCCATACCTTCTCATTTCTGGTTAGTTCAGAAAAAAATTACTCTACTACCCACACCGGGACAGTAACCAGCCGGGGAGCGCCAATACCAATCTGGGTGTTATCGGCCATGGCGCTGACTTTGATTCTATTTATGTGTGGGGTGTTTGTTGTCCGTCAATCTGTTGTTTTACCCGCCCAGGTTGTGGCCGCTACAACAGCCAAAGAAACTGCCGCTATAGCCCAAATTCGGGCCACCGCAACGGCTACCGCCAAAGCCCAAATTGCTCAAACGGCTAACGCCAAAAGAAGCGCCGTTCAAGCGGGCACAGCAACGGCAACATGGCTGGATGATGATTCCGATGGCGACGGTTTGACAAACAGGCAAGAGTTAGAGCATCATACTACCCCAGACTACTGGGATAGCGACGGAGACACCCTACCCGACGGGGCAGAGGCGCTGGAATTTAAAACCAATCCACTCCTTCTGGACTCAGACTTTGATGGTATCCCTGATGACGAGGAAGTGCGCAAAATGTTAGACCCATTGAGCCGTGATACGGATTTAGACGGCACACCTGAAGCTTATGATCAGAACCCCGGCGTTGCGTCAGATAGCAGAACGCCCACGCCTATGTCCACGCCTCCCTCCCCCATTACCATCAGCTTTAAGCAACCCCCCGACTTAATTGCCATACAACACGCCGGCCCGCACCCACGTTATCAAGTTAACGAAGACCATGAGTCGGCAACCATAGAAGTTGAGCTTAACCAATTGGCCCCTCATCAAATTCAAGTTGACTTTGCTACCGGCGATAGCAACGCCACCATGAACAAGGATTATCTCCCTACCGGCGGCACGCTTACCTTTAACACCGGCGAGCAACGCGCAACTTTTAAAGTGCAAATTCTTGATGATGATGAAAATGAGGATGACGAGATTATCCTCTTAACACTTAGAAACGCCTCTCCCGGAGTTCAGATTAACACATACTATTCTGAACTGGTTATCACCGACGATGATTGGCCAACGTGGAGTTTAAAATGGTTTACGGAATGATATTTAATTACGCGCTTTGATATTCTAACCCTCTTTCCGGAAATGTTTAACGGCGTTTTTGACGCCACCATCATCAAACGAGCCTGCGATAAAGGCTACGTAGAGATTGTCTTGCACAACATCCGGGATTACGCCCCCGGCAAACACCGCGTTACCGACGACACCCCCTACGGCGGCGGCGGCGGCATGATTATGAAACCCGAGCCAATTTTTAACGCCGTAGAAGCCATTTTAAATATCGACATCCCCAACGAAGGGTATCAAAGCCTGCGGAGCCAGGGCTACCCGCCCATTATTTTGCTGACTCCGCAAGGGCGATTACTTAAGCAACCCCTTGCCCAAAAGTTGGTTGCGCCCCATGAACGGTTGCTGCTAATTTGCGGTCGCTACGAGGGAGTTGACGAGCGAGTGCGCCGATATCTGGCCACCGACGAAATCTCCATTGGGGACTACGTTCTCTCCGGCGGAGAGATTGCCGCTATGGCGCTGGTTGACGCGTTGACTCGCCTCATTCCCGGCGTTTTGGGCGACGAAGCAGCCACGGCCAAAGACTCCCACTCCGGCGGCCTGCTGGAACACCCCCACTACACCCGTCCCGCCGAATATCGCGGCCACGGCATCCCCGACATCCTCCTCTCCGGCCACCACGCCAAACAAGAAATCTGGCGACGCCGGCAATCCCTGGCTCGCACCCTGGCCCGTCGCCCGGATTTGCTGGAGCAGGCCGAGTTGAACGAAGAGGACCGAGCATACCTGGAGAGTTTAAACCAACCGCCCCCCGAAGAGGATAACCACTCAAACCATTAACACAGAAAAAACTACTCCAATTTTGCCTAACCCCCAGTGGTCATGGTAAAATCACTCTTTGTGGTTAGAGGCACAGGCTTGTGCCTCTTTTTATGACTAAAATTAAATCAGCTTTAGAATAATACAGTTAGGTAAAAGGCAGTTTTTAAACCACATCCAAAAGCAACCTTTTACCCTGGTTGAGGTGTAAAAATGGCACACGCAGTTGATCTACTCCAATCCGTTGAACAACTTACAGATGACAGGCCCGACCTGCTCCCCGGAGATACGGTTAACGTCCATGTTCGTATTGTTGAAGGTACCCGAGAACGTACTCAGGTATTTCAGGGTGTTGTAATAGCTATAGAAGGCGGCGGTATCAATAAATCCTTTACCGTCCGGCGCATTGCTTCACACGGTATTGGCGTAGAGCGCAAGTTTCTCTATCACTCGCCGCGCCTTGAAAAAATTCAGGTTTTGCGCCATGCCAAGGTGCGCCGGGGCAAACTTTACTTTCTACGTGGACGCACGGGTAAATCGGCCCGTTTAAAAGAAAAACGCATTCGTTAAACGGTTATTTACAGACAAGTATGACAAATAACAAGGCATCATCCTCTTTAAAACAGGAAACCGATGCTCTCCCCAATTTAAAAAAAGAAATAGCCCTGCTTAAGCAGGGCTATTTCTTTATTGCCGGTTTGGACGAAGCCGGACGCGGAGCCTGGGCCGGGCCGGTAGTAGCGGCAGCTGTAATTTTGCCGCTCGACAATCCCAATCTAGCGCATATCCTATCCGGTCTACGTGACTCAAAAAAGCTCACGCCAAGAAAAAGAGAACACCTCTTTGAGGTTATTCAAACGATAGCTGCGGCTTTTGCGGTAGGAGTGGCCCCGGCGCCAATGGTCGATGAAATTAACGTTATTGGCGCAACGCGTTACGCCATGCGGCAAGCAATAGAAGAATTGAGCGTCGCCCCCGATTTTTTATTGCTGGACCATTTAAAGCTACCTGCCGTTAACCTTCCCCAAGACGCCTTTCCAAAAGCCGATAACTCGTCGCTCACTGTAGCGGCGGCTTCGGTGATAGCCAAAGTGACTCGCGACCGGCTGATGGTTGGCTTCAATCAAACCTATCCGGTTTATGCCTTTGACCGGCATAAAGGTTACGGCACAAAGGCGCATCGAGCCGCCCTTGCTAAATATGGGCCGTGTCCTATACACCGAATGAGCTATGAGCCGCTGAAGTCAGTAAACAGTGACCAGTAAATAGTAAACAGTTGTTAGCTCACACTGATTACCAATTACTGATTACTAATCACTGGTCCTTACAATTGTATAATTAGCTCTGCCAACAAGGCAGCCCGCAAAGGCAACGCATCTAAAACAGTGTGCTCTGTTACAGCGTGCGCGCCTCCTCCCAAAGAGCCTAATCCATCCAGCGTAGGGATGCCCATGGCCGCTACAAGATTGCCATCGCTGCCGCCGCCGGAGCTAAATTTTTCTACCGTAAAGCCCAAATTTTGCGCAATTGCCCTGGCCTTTTCAAAAAGAGCCAGGCCGGTTGGAGTTTCCTCAAAAGGCCAGCGTTTAATCTCGCCGGAAACCTTTAGCTTGCACCCCGGCAGTTGAGGTTGCAGGTTAAGGATTTTTTGGTTCGACTCTTCGCCATCGGCCCGTGTCATCACGCGCAGGTCAATCTCGGCGGCGGCGTGTCGAGCCACAATATTGGGGCGCTCGCCACCGGAAACCACGCCTACGTTTACCGTTACGCCGCGCTCAAAGTCAGTCATAGCATGCAAGGTTTGAATTTGACGCGCCAACTCCTCAACGGCGCTTATGCCCTTCTCAGGTTCAACCCCGGAGTGCGCCGCTCGCCCGGTCACTTCCAGGTGATAACGACCAACCCCCTTACGCGAGGTGGTCAGCGCCGATTTGTTGTGAGAGCCTTCTAACACAAAGCAGTAGTCGCTCTTTGCCCCTTCTGGTTCAATAAACGCCCGCGAGGTTGGACTGCCAATTTCTTCGTCGCTGGTCAACAAATAAGTTAATTTGTAACCCGGCTTTAGCTGCAACTGATGAATAGCCTTAAGCGCAAAAAGCGCAATGAGCGTGCCGCCTTTCATATCATGCACACCCGGCCCTTTACCGTGACCATTTTCAATGGTAAAAGGTCGCTTTTTGGCTTCGCCTATGGGCCAGACCGTATCAAAATGACAGAGAAATAAAAGCTGGCGGTCACCTTCCCCGTAGGTTACTGTGTAATGGTCTCCCCTATCTGGTTGGAGATGAGTGGCCGCCAACGCGCCGCCGGCCTCTACAAAAGCCTGGACAGTCATTTGTCCCATTGTGTCAACGGCTGGCTTATCATAGGTTGGAGAGTCTTGGTTAACCCATTGCTCCAACACCTTGATCATTGTCTCTTGCTGATCTCTTAAATAATCCAGAATTTGACTCATTTTTCCAAATCCGCCGTGCTTATAGGTCTAACATATTCTACCAGCGTGATAATTTGAGTACCCAAAAATTGACCGTGATTCCGGCGCAGGCTAAAACCGTGCCGCTCGTAAAACCGGCGGGCTTTGATATTAGTAGCCTGAACTGAAACAAAGCACTGCTCTACCCCGGCCAGGGCTAAGGCAGCAAAACCCGCTTTAAGAATAGTCTGGCCGACGCTCAAATTTTGATGTCCCGGTAATACGTACAGGCGAACTAACTCGGCCCGGCTTTGCGTTGGATGATATCGTTTTAAAAAATGACCAAAACCAACCAACTTGTTATTCAACTCGGCCACGTAAAACCAATGCCCCTGCCCGTCAATGGCGCCCTCAAGATTTTGTGGTTTATAGGCGCGTTCCAAAAACTCACGCCGATTTTCAGGCGCAATGGTGTCATTATAGGTGTCATCCCAGGTAACGCGGGCAATATGCGTAATTTGGGGCAGATCGGCGCGGGTAGCAAATCTAACAGATTGTTTTTGCGATTGTACCGTTAATC
>JAJRVO010000149.1 GCA_024277275.1 Chloroflexota bacterium | reverse complement strand
TAGCACAGCTAGTACACGGCGGCGTAAATCCTTCGGTAGTTTATGGAGTGAAAAAGTGCACTTTTTCACTCCATAAACTAAGCAACGCGCTGCTTGTAACTACCGAAAGACTTCCGCCAAGCTGTACTAGGTAGTTACCTAAAAACCATAATTTAGAAAATCTCTCCCACTTTATCTTTAAACCAGGCAATATTTTCTTTATGTAAACCATAGCAAGTGGCGGGGCCTTCGGTAACGCCGGTAATCCAACCGGCCTCTCGCAGCACTTTTAGATGCTGCGACACTGTAGCCTGGGCAATGGGCAAAAACTCGACGATATCGCCGGTGATGCATGCGGGATGGGTGACCAGATACTTCATAATTTCAAACCGGGTGGGATTGCCCAACGCTTTAAACATTGCCACCATTCGCTCTTGCTCCGCGCCAGAGATGTCCAACGTACAGCAAGCAGTGGGATCAACAATTTGTTCTTGGATTGTAACCATAATCCATTTCCTTTATCATATTTTTACGATACGAATATCGTATCACATTAAAATAAATTTGTCAAGTCCCAAGTGTGGGTTGAGGGACGAAACCCGATAATGTTAGCCCGATTGTGTTGGGTTGAAGAATGAAACCCAACCTACTCCTTGAATCCACGTTGAACCATTTAAGAGCGTGTTTCTTAAAGACCGCAGAGGTTTTCTGCGAAACATTTTAAGCGAATTTGCCCCGGTTATGAACCTGACTTACAGTTAAAATCGACTTCAGAAACCTCTGCGGTCTGGTTTGCACGATTTAAGAAACACCTTCTAAGACTGAGTAGTTTTAGGCGGCGTGTTACCGGATTGTTTTGATGTTTTAATTGTGTGGACAATGGTTTCCTTTTCGGTAGCGATGCTGTCTCCGGCCGGGTGGGTGTGAATTTTTATCTGCTGGAACTGTTTGCCGTCGGCGACGGAAATAACCATTTTGATATCAATGTCCCTGGGAATCAAGTCAAAATCTTGAAGCGTCCAGATAGTTGTAATCCGGCCGCTAAGGTTGGGCCACTGGTCTTTGGCCCACAGGTAACGCTGGCGGCTAAACTGCCAGATGGGTTCGGGCAAGCGCTGGGGTTTAAAGGCACAGTATTCGGCCCAAATGATATCGTGGCCGGTCAGGGGAAAGAGAATATCAAGCATGGCTTGCTGCACTATCGCCGCATCGCGCCCGTGTTCCGGGGCTACCCAGTTGAGGTGATAGTTTTGGATAAACATAAAGATGCCAAAGTGGGAATAATCCTCAATGCGTCTGGCAATCTGGTCGCGTTGGGTGTATGCCTGCCGGTAGGTTTCTTCTAGCTTAAGGTTTGGTTCCTCAATGCGCTCGTGGTTGTCACGGTGTCCATTACGGCTGAACAGGGCCGGGTCAATATTATACAGGTAATAGACCAATCGCCTGACCCGGTCCGGGCCAACGTTGAACTTTGCCAGCGCCTCTGATTTTATCAACTCTTCCATAGCGTCAAAAATACCGCGTTGCCGGGCATGGTCATGTGCCCGCTGAACGCCCATTTCGTAGGCAATTTCACTGGTGCCGGGCGGGAATGTAGGCGGCGCTTCCGGGTCGGTCAGTCGTTTTATATCGCCGTTGGCAATGTAAATTTGAAACAGGGTAATGGACGCCCCGGCAATGGCAATGGTCAGCAGCGCGTCGGTTTTTTGGGTGACCAGCACAGCGGCCATAATGTAACTGGCAATCATGCCGCGCAAACCGGCAAAACGCAGCGATTTGGCTTCGGCGGAGCGAGGGTCGATACCGCGTTTTTGCAGCACGTCATCGCGCGCAAAAAAGACCGTGGTGCCGGTAATGACAAAGGCGCTGACAAAGCCAAAGGCGTAGTAAGACTCAACCACTATCACCTGGCGAATGATGGGGATGAGGATGGCAGAGATGCCCCAGATAACGGCAATGCCGATACTGTCGTTGGCAAAAAAGCCGGGCAAGCGCCCCAAGCGGGCGGCATTAGCGGCCACCGCCGCCCCGCCAACATACCCCCCGCCCTGGGCCAGCAAGAGAATAATGGCTAACAACGCCCCGGCGATAACCAGAAAAGTTTCGCCCGATGTGCCGCTAATGGCATTATTCAAGGTGCGGGCCAGGGCGATATCACCCGATACCTTTTTAACGTACTCTTCACGGGGAAGGGGGACTGTATCATCAGGGTGTTGCCCGTCCTCGCCCGGCAATTCTGCTACGGCGCGCTCGGCAGGCAGGGATTGATAGAGTTTTTCGGCTGCCTGGCGGTCGGCATCTGTCACCTCGATATCCTCCGGCGCAACGCCGGCCCCCAACGACTGAGCGGCCACAATTTCGTACTCAATCAGCAAAGTACTGTACCCTTCCGTAGCCGGAATGTTCCACCGTTGAGCGGTGTAAAGCTGCACAATGCCCGTACCAATCAGAAAAACAGCGGCCAGGGTCAGGGCCATACTAATCACTTTCCACTTGGGCCGGGCCGCATGTTTGCCGCTGGCCGGGATAACCTCGTAGCCGGAAAAGCCTAGCATTGCGCTTGACATGGAGCGAAAGAATAGTTGAAAGAACAGCACTGTGCCAATGGTCGAGATATCTTGCTGTATCCGCACCACATGTTCCGCCACCCCGGTTGTTTCCAGGCGGCTGATGATGCCTTCTGTTAAAAAAGCCCATTCAGGGTGGACTGCCGCTAACCCGCCGGCCAAGCCCAGGGCGATAAAGGTAAAGAGCGTAAATGCGCCGCCGCCAATAAGAAACAGCGGTACGGCCCGTTTTGGCCCCATAGCCACCAGAACGGCCATAATAAAAAAGGCGTAGATTTCGGCCAGCAAGATGCGGTAGGGGGCCAGTTCAGGCAGCACGAGCATGGTTACGTCGGCGGCGGAAATTGAGCTGATGATGATGGTCAAGATAGCATCCAGAAAGAACAAGCTGGTGCCAACCCACGATAGCCAGCGCATCCACGGGGGGCCAATGGCTTCTACCATCGGGCCGCTGCCGCCGGCATTGGGTCGCAAATAGGCCCCCGCTTTGTAGGCCGGGACAATGCCTAAAAACAACAGGGCCGACAGGACAATGAAGGCCCCCATAGCAATTTGATGGTAGCCGCCCGCGCCGTGAATGGCTAACAGCGTTTGGTAGGCGGCCACGCTAAAGGCGTCGGCGGCAATTTCAAAGATAAGGGCCAGCACGCCTAATCCGGCGCCGCCCAACAGCAGTCCTTCAACCATAAGGCGAGGCAGTTGCCGGTGGGCTTCCTGGCGTTCCTGGGGGTCGATATAGTTTTTTAACATCTTTAACATCTCCGTACTTAGTAAATTAGTAACTACTCAGGCATGTCATTTCGACCGTAGGGAGAAATCCCTATCATCTAACTTTTACTCAGCAGGTATACTGCCAACGGCCATAAAGTAACATTTTTATGGGACACAGATGAACACAGATTTCACAGATTTTTGTTTAGTTTTTTACCATAATCTGTGTTTATCTGCGAAAATCTGTGTCCTATTCTCTGGCTTTCAGAATGTTA
>JAJRVO010000148.1 GCA_024277275.1 Chloroflexota bacterium | reverse complement strand
CTACAATCCAATCGACAATGCGCTGGTCCCAGTCATCGCCGCCCAGTTGGGTGTCGCCATTGGTAGATTTTACCTCAATGACGCCATCGCCCACTTCCAGGACGCTCACGTCAAACGTGCCGCCGCCCAGGTCAAAGACCAAAATAGTTTCATTCTCCTTCTTGTCCAGACCATAAGCCAGGGCCGCTGCGGTTGGCTCGTTGATGATGCGGCGCACGTTTAGGCCGGCAATTTTTCCGGCGTCTTTGTGGCCTGACGTTGGCTATCGTTAAAGTAGGCCGGCACGGTGATGACCGCTTCTGAAACAGTCTCGCCCAGGTAAGCCTCGGCGTCGGTTTTGAGTTTTTGCAAAATCATCGCCGAGATTTCTTGAGGGGTATAAGCCCTATTCATTATGGGGATGCGAATACGCGCATCATCACTGGAGCCTTTTTCAATCTGGTAAGCCAGCATTTGGCGCTCAGTGGTCGTATCGGCATAGTTGCGACCAATCAGCCGCTTGACAGAGTAAGTGGTGTTATCGGCGTTGGTAACGGCCTGGCGTTTGGCCGTTTGCCCAACCAGTCGCTCCTGATTTTTGTTAAAGGCCACCACACTGGGGGTGGTGCGACCGCCTTCGGCATTGGGGATAACCACCGGGTCGCCCGCTTCCATCACGGACACAACACTGTTGGTGGTTCCCAGGTCAATTCCTATTATTTTAGACATAGTATTAGTACTCCTTTCTCTTGCGTTTTTCTAAATGGGGCGTGCTTGCAAACGCTTGTCCGTTTTTAGAGTACAAGTTCAAACCCGTTCCGTCAACGAATGTTAAACGAATAAACGAATGAACGCCGACCGATATTCGTTTATTCGTTGACTATTCGTTGACGGTATTGGCGTAATTGCCGGTTTTACTGAACCTGTACTTTTTGGGCGTTCTGCAAGCTACCACGCTCAGTATATAAAGCAAGTGTTAGAATTACGCTAGAGAAGTGTTAGATAAATACTAATCCACAAAAAACAAGAGACGCCGGGTTGTTATTGGCGTCTCTAAGAAAACCCTAAAAGTTTCTAAACCCTTTAGAGACCGCAGAGGTTTTTGGCAAACTTGTTTGCACAACCTCTGCGGTCTGGAACGCTAATTACTGAGCGCCGTTCACATCCCGACCCCTTCCGGTACAACTTTCCCTGTTTTGGCTCGCGCTACGGCTTGGGCCAGAGTTTTGGGCAGTTGGGTGCGAATCATCTCGATTCGGTACTCGGCGGTGGCCCGGTGGCGGCTGGAACGGAGATTGACTTCTGCCAGCGCAACTTCGGCGGCTTCGCTGAATGTTTGCTTGTTGGCCGGCTTGCCGGTTAA
Organism: Chloroflexota bacterium; assembly: GCA_024277275.1. Classification (GTDB taxonomy): domain Bacteria; phylum Chloroflexota; class Anaerolineae; order 4572-78; family J111; genus JAJRVO01. Next base: position 24,907 of record JAJRVO010000148.1, on the reverse strand, counting down.
ATAGGCCATCGTTTTCTCGGCCAAAAATGGAGTTGGCCCAGCCGGGCCAATGGTGATACGGGCAAAAACAAAGGCGTCGTTCTCTACTTTCAACCGCACGGCCATGCCAATGATTGGCAAAGCGACTCCCTGGGGACGCATCACCCGCCGAAAAGCGGACCCTTCTCCCGAAGGCCCTTCATTGGGTCCGGTTGGTTTGAAGCGAAGGCGGGTAATCAAAGCGCGAGTGGGGTCGATAGCGCTTTTGCCCGGTCCCAAAAATGTGCCGCCTAGAGGCGTCCATCTCAAGCCGTCGTCGGATGCAATTTGTACTTCACCGTCCAACGCCAGCAGGCTGATTGTGCCGTCGCCGGCAGGCAGGGCATGAGCTACGTTGCCGGCCAGAGTCGCCACGTTCCGCACCTGCGGCCCGCCAATTACGCCGCAGCTTTCTACCAAACAAGTGCCGTATCGAACAATTTTCTTATCGGCAACAATTTGGGTATGAGTTACGCCCGCGCCAATGACCAGATAACCTTCTTCTTTAGTAATTTGGTTCAACTCAGGAATTTGGGTAGGGTCAATAAGGGCTTCTACGGGCAATTGACGGCCTTGTTGCATTTCCAGGATTAAGTCTGTGCCGCCGCCTACAATACGAGCCTGACCGTTGTATTGGGTCAATAAGTTGACAGCTTCTTGAATAGAGGTAGGCAGATGGTAATTTTTCCAATATGTCATAATGCTGTAAAACTCACTGAAGACAATAGCTTTTCTGCTTCTTGCAATGCGCCCATTGATAACTCCCTTTGCCCGTAGTGTTGGTTTTCTCTGGCAACGTTTCAAAGTGTAAAGTAGCATGGCGACCCGCCAGAGTCAAACTAGTACAGCTTGGCGGAAGTCTTTCGGTAGTTACAAGCAGCGCGTTGCTTAGTTTATGGAGTGAAAAAGTGCACTTTTTCACTCCATAAACTACCGAAGGATTTACGCCAAGCTGTACTAGAAAGTTTTCACCGGCTATTGTTCTCTACCACCTACTTCTAACTTTGCCCAACCCGCGCAGCACACGCTCCGGGGTCAGGGGGAAATCATCATACCAGATGCCAATGGCGTCAAATACGGCGGAGGCAATTACGGCGGAGTAGGGCAGGTAGGGCATCTCGGCCATGCCTCGCGCGCCATACGGGCCATCGGGATGAGGGTCTTCAATAATTATGGACTCAACGCGCTTGGGGATATCATAAACGCCGGGAATGAGATAAGTGTTAAAATAAGGGGTCAAAACCTGACCTTTTTCCACGCGAAAATCTTCTAAAATTGTGTAGCCGTGCGCCTGCGCAATGGCTCCCTCAATCTGGCCGACAATCTGGTCGGGGTTGATGGCCTTGCCCACGTCATCGGCGCAGACAACGCGGTCTACGGTGATAAACCCCATTTCGGTATCTACGGTGACTTCTGCCATTTGGGCGACGTAGCCATAGGCAAAGTTGGGGACGCCGTAGCCGGTTTTGGGGTCAAGCGGCGTGGTTTTGGGAGCCAGCCAGGTGGCCTCGGCTATGGCCGGGCGGTCTTCTCTGCGCCATTTACGCAGGGCAAACTCGGCTGCTTCTTTAACGGCATTACCGGCCAGCATGGTTAGCCGGGAAGCGCTGGCGCTGCCGGAACTCTGGGTAAAGGCCGTATCAGAGACTTTAAGCGTGATTTTGTCAAGGTCAACATCAAGCGCTTCGGCGGCAATTTGAGCCATGACCGTGTGGTGTCCCTGGCCAACGTCGGCCCCGGCAATTCGCAAAACAGCTTCTTCAATCTCTACCTTGCCCAGTAATTCAACCTGCGCCCAGCTATTTTCTTGAAAGCCCAAGCTAAACCCGATATTTTTGAAACCGGCGGCAAACGCCCGCCCTTTTACAAATCTGGGCAAATCTTCCGGGTAGTCGGGGTTGTTCTCGCCTCGTTTGCCGGGGTAAGTCCAGTTTGATTTCCAGGCCACTTTACGGATGACTGTATCCAGGCTGACGCCGCCGGGAATAGTCGTGCCAACCGCCAGAAGTTTATCACCATCCAAAATATTCTTCAGCCGAAGATCAACCGGGTCTTTGCCCAGTTTTTCGGCCAGTTTGTTCATTTGCATCTCGGCGGCAAAGTGGCTTTGCGGACTGCCAAAACCCCTAAATGCGCCATTGGGGACATTATTGGTGTAAATTACATAGGCATCGATAGTAACATTGGGGATTTCGTAAGGGCCGGTACAAGTAATGGCGGCATTAGCCAAAACCTTATTGCTGGTGTACATATAGGCGCCGGCATCGCTGATAATTTTTGTCTCAGCGGCCAGCAGAGTTCCATCAGATTTTGCGCCCCACTTACAGTAAATAATCATGGGGTGCCGCTTGCAATGACCAATCATAGACTCTTCGCGGGTCCAGATAATTTTCATTGGACGCCGGTTTCCGTATCTTTGATAGGTTCGCAATACGGCCAGGGCCAGCGCAATCTGCACGCTTATATCCTCGCGCCCGCCAAAAGCGCCGCCGATGGCGTCGTAAATTACCCGGATTTTTTCCGGCGGCAAGTCCAGAGCGTGGGCAATCTGCTGCTGGTCTTCCCAGGTCCACTGCCCGGCGCAGTGGACGGTAATACGCCCTTCATCGTCAACGTAAGCCGTGCCTGCCTCCGGTTGAAGGTAAGCATGTTCTTGCAATGGGGTCTGATAGACTCCTTCGATAATAACGTTGCATGTGTCCCATGTCGCATCGGGGTCGCCTTTGCGGATTTGTTTGTACTCTGCCACGTTATTAAAAACGTTGGGATGAAGCTCTGGAGCTCTGCCGGATAGGGCAAACTCAGGATCAGAAACAACGGGTAAATCTCCGTATTCAACTTTAATCAAATCGCGCGCTTTGGCGGCAATTTCTTCATTTTCGGCAATGACTACGGCCACCTGGTCGCCGACAAAACGGACAATATCGCCGCCTTTTTTGTTTGATCGGGGGCCGCACAACACAGGCTGATCAGGTATTTGCAATCCATACTGGTTAATGGGTACATCTTCGGCGGTAAGAACGTCCATCACGCCGGGTAAGGCTTTGGCCTCACTGGTATCAATGTCAAGTACGCGGGCATGGGGACGTCTGGCAAAAAGGATTTTTAGCCAAAGTTCGTTTTCCTGGTTACGGTCACCGGGATAAAGGGTTTGCCCGGTAACTTTGCCAAACGCGTCGATGCGTTTAATAGATTTGCCTATTACTTTATCGCTGTCTGCCATAGGCTTTGCTTTCTGAGGGAAAAAATTTAAGTTTTAGCTCGCATTAGACGCCTTCCCTAACGCCTGCAAAATTTTGTAGTAGCCGGTACACCGGCACAAATTGCCGGTAATGGCTTGCTTTATTTCATCAGGGGTGGGCCGTTTACGCTCATCCAAAAGCGAGACCCCGCTCATGATAAAGCCGGGGGTACAATACCCACACTGCACTGCGCTCTCATCTATAAATGCTTGCTGGATGGGGTGCAACGTGTCGCTGTTAGCCAAACCCTCTATCGTTATAATCTGGCTGCCGTGGGCACGAGGCGCCGCAACTGTACAGCTTGTCACGGCAATACCGTCCATTAATACCGTACAGGCTCCACATTCGCCTTCGGCGCAGCCTTCTTTGGTTCCAATCAAGTTGACGTTTTCTCTGAGCATACGCAGCAATGTTTTGTGGTTAGCCCCGTAAATAGTTTTTGTTTCGCCGTTGATGGTTGTGACAATAGCTTCATCGTCGGTTTTGGTGTGGGTGGTCAGGCAGTCAATTTGGGTCGGGAAATGTCCATCTGTGTTGCCCCAAAGCATAATTGGCAGGGCCGGCAATGTATCGCACTCAGTTCCATCGGCCAGGGCGTCAAGCGCATAACGGGTTAGGGTGGCGGCCATATAACGCCGATACTCCGCCGAACCGCGTATATCGCTAATAGGGGCAATGGTTTGAGCGGCCAACTGACCGGCATAGGCGGTAACGTCTTTAGTCAACACTTTGCCGGTTAAAAAACGTTCAGCCTCTTGTACCCGGATAATTGTAGGCGCCACGCTACCCAAAGCAATACGAGCCTGGGTAATGGTATCTGCCAGCATACTGAGTACCACAGCCACGTTAACAACAGAGATAGCTTGCGCCCGACGCAGACCTAATTTCTCAAATGCGGCAACCTGGTAACCGGCCATAGCCGGAAAAGAAATATCGACAACCATTTCATCAGGCTCAATAGCCGTTTTTCGCACATCCAGAAAAAACTTATCAAAAAATAAGGTGCGACTTCCGCGAACACTTTGCAAGGTGATGGAGGCTCCAAGAACCCAGAGCGGCGTAATGGTATCATTGGCCGGAGAAGCTGTAACCAGATTTCCGGCAATGGTTCCCCGGTTACGAATTTGGGGAGAGCCTATTTCCCAACATGCTTTAGCCAAAGGAAAGGCTCTATCGGCGCAAAGCTCTGAACCAATAACCTGATTGTGCGTAACCAATGGTCCCAGGTGAATATGTTTTTGCTCATCCTGGGTAATTGTATCCAGGTTGGGAATGCGCGTAATATCTATGATAATTTCCGGCGACCGGACGCCTCGCCCTATCTCCACAACCAGGTCGGTTCCCCCGGCAATAAGCCTGGCTTGTTCTTTATGTTTTGATAAAAGTTCTAACGCTTGATCAAGAGATTGAGGCGTATAGTATGTTTGCCACATAGGTTTTTCCAAGTCGGCAGCAATGCAAAAAACCCGCTGAAGTCAGGGGACAATACCAGATGGGTTGCTCTATTAAAAGCTAAAGTATGTCACTTTGAGCTTAAAGGAAGTTTTGCAGACAAAGCAGATAAAAAGATGGAGTACTTTGGTATTAAGTGACCGCCCAAAAATAACTTCCCGTTTTAGGAGTCAAAAAGTGTACTTTTTGACTCCTTTTACAGGAACTTATTTTTAGATACTTACTAAAAATTATAATGCTGACGGGCAGGGGTGTCAATATATGATGTTAGCGCGGAAGCAGCTTATCGCCTACTAAACTGGCGGCCAATGTTTTCTGACCTGCTGTAATAAAATCAACAGTCACTAATGTATCACCATTGCTGGGCCTTGTGGTTAAAACAACGCCAGGACCAAAAATGATGTGTTCAACCTCCATCCCTTCGGTGTAAGAGATTACAGGCGTGGTTGCAGATGTAGCCTGGGCCGGCGTTGTAACCCGATATTGCCGATCTTCCCACAAATCGGCATAAAGCTTCAAATCGCTTATATTATTTATTTTGCGGGCCAGCGTTGACGCAATGGCGCGTGCTGCTCTGGTTTTTTGCCGCAGTTCATCATTTTCGACACGTTGCCCGGCTCTACTTAGGGCCGTATCAATTTGTCGAAAAACCTCCCTGGGTTTGCCCGTGACAACATTAACCACAATAAGGTCAACTCCATGCGCTTGAGACACCCTTACCCTGGCGTCATCGCGGGTATGTTGTTGGGCTTCTTCTTCCTGGCTGGGTCGTCTTCGGCGTTGCTTGCCTTGCACTCCCTCAAAGCGAATGGCTACGCCAATATCAGGATAAAGCATATCCAGCTTAAGACGGCGATTAGTGGCTGGGTTAACCAACCACTCCGGTGAAACATTGAATTTAGTTTCCAGATTCTTAAAGACGCGGGCAAAAATTTCGCGCCAGGCATTTGTTATTATCCAAACCGGAAAAGTTTTGGCGTTCATTAGTTAAGGTGTCTCCATGTGTGTGAGCTTCAAAATCAAATCATAGCACAGCGTTCCGGCACGTCAAAATTTCCTGATAACCGGCAAAAAAACAGAGATATCAGCCCATAAGCCAAATAGCGTAAGCAATGCAGCCCATTTAAGTTGCCATAAAAAGTCGCTTGTTGGCCGATGTAAAAATGAGACGAGGCTGATATACTACTCATTGACAAATCGCGATAACCTCGCGCATCTCCTTCCTTCTTTCGCCCAGGGGTTGGCCGTTCCCACCGGCCCCTGGGCAAGATTTTTTAAACCCCGTTTTTGCATCTTCTCAATAACTTGGTAAACAGGAATGCAGATTGCAATCTGCACACCATACCCCGAATTATTAAGATGACACACTCCTTTTTCCAAAAATAACTGTTGACTATCTCAGTACCTCATGCTATTATTAACTTAATTTACATTAAAATCCCCATATGCTACATAAAAGTTATCCCCTACATTATAGTTACAGTACGCTTTTACCAACATAAATCTGAACCCCAAAACTTTTCTGGAGGGTAAATGCACAAATCTGGAATTTCATAATTTTAATTCGGTTTTTTATTCTCAGAAAAAGCCACACAAGAAATGAAAGATTGTAAAGCCTTGCTCATATCTTAGAATTTTGTATAATGACACCCTTAGTTTTATCAATTCATAAAACATAACTTGAAAGGAGTAAATGATGTCAGGATATCGTTTTTATGGGGTAGATATTGATACTCCCCTAAGCCTTGCCAATAATACTACCCAATGGGATGGAGCCGTTATTGGCAAACTGAACGCCCAAACCAGCGGGCAAGTTTACATCCGTGAAGTACCGCAAGCCAGCCGGAATGCCGAGTACTGCTGGCGCGTGGTTGATGCCGTTTTCTCGCAAGAAGACGATGTTATGAGCTACTTTAGAGCTTATGATTTGGAAGGCAACTTTCTGCCTCAAGCAACCTTTGGGGTTAATTACAGCACCGTGCCGCAGCGTATTAGCGGCGGATTTAAATTTCAACCGGAATTTGGGGTCAGCTACTATGTCCCCGCCCAAAATAATTTTATGACCCAAAACACAGGCGGGTACACGGTGCAGGTGTTAGATTTAAATTACCCCAGTGAAGGTATGGCCTTTGGAATGTACAAACAAGGGGCGCAACACAGTTGCTTAACCATATCATTCCGTCTCTTTAAAATGGGGGCCGGTTACCCAAACGATCTTCAGATGACAATCAGATAGAGTTGGTGAACTAAAAGCACACGTAGCAGCGCTTAAAGCAACGCTTGGAGTGTAACAAAAGTAACCACATTGTTTAAATCAAACACCCGCTGCTTTTGAAGGCAGCGGGTGTTTGATTTTAGCAGGCTGGAGTGAAAAATGTACAATCAGAAACATCACAAATTTAATTCGTTTTACAACCATAAATTTGGTTTTCATATCAACAGCCCCCGGCAAGATGCTATTGAGGCGGTCTTTCGTTTAAAACCTAAGGTGGTAAAAACGCTAGATTTTAGCGTTGATTTCATGAAACGGATTAAGCAAGAGATTCCTGATGTCTTTCTGATAGGTCGATTCTTTGTTTACCCGCAAGATTTTGGACAACTGAGCGGCGGCACGGCTCAAACTGCCCGGCAAAAAGGCGTCGAGATGGCCGAAAGAATCTTGAGAGAAGAGGCCAACAAAGACATTCACCATATTGATGGCAAGCCCATTTTTGACGCTTGGGAATCGCTAAATGAGGTTTTTCCCGAATGGACCAGCGAGGACACCCAGAAACTCTTTGATGAATACCAGGTAGCCTTTGGTCACAAAATGCACGCTACCGGCTTTGAGCCTGTAGCCTTTAACTTTGGTCAGGGTAATGGACGCGGCCGGCAGTGGTTAAAGCTTTATCCCGGCACTTTAGAAACCTACACCTATCTGGGCTTTCACGAGTATGATTGGCCCTCAATGAGCCGTCTGCACAATATTGGGCTAAGCGGGCCTTCTGAACCGCACAACCTTGTCCCCGGCGCGGGCGAGGGACGCGGCAACGATGGTATGTGGCGCTGCTTGCGTTACCGGCGCATTATGAACGAAGGCGTCCGCCAAAAGTATGGCAATAAACACACCGTCATTATTACCGAGTGTGGTATGACGCAAGGCGTCTGGGGAGGCCCGTCCAAAGACCTGGGTCCCTGGACCAAAGAGTTGACGGTCCCTACAAATATTCCCGGCGGGGTGGTTCCAACGCCGATTCCCGCCGAGGATTATTGGCAAAGCCTTCTCTGGTACAATAGCGAGCTTATGAAGGATGACTATGTGTTAGGCGCTTGCTTATTTGTCACCGGGGCGTCTGGAAATCCTGACTGGGAAACGTTTGAGCATCTGGGGCCAATCACAGACCGCATCTTTGCCTTCCAAAAAGAAGTTGATTTTGACGATGCACCCGACCCGACGCCGCAACCGACGCCTCAACCATCTCCTAAACCAACGCCGCCACAAGCGCCTCCGCCAGAGCCTGTTCCTGCCCCAACTGCACCCCCAACGCCAACGCCTGTTCCCGCCCCTCCGCCGCCTACGCCATCTCCCGCGCCTGTCCCCACTCCAGAGCCAACCCAACCCAAGTGGACCTACAAAATTGAAATTGGACAGGGATTGGGGTTGCTGGTTGGCGATGTTGGCCTAAGCGGCGAACGGATTACTATCACCAAGCCGGATGGCTCACGCGAGCAAGTCACCAGCGGCCACAAACCAGAATTTGGCGTTGGCGGGTTTGAGACTTATGCCCAAACAGCCGGAACTTACACCATTAAATTTATGGACCAGAGCTTTAAAGTCCCCCTAACCGGCCAGTTTACCAGGATTATTTTTGAGCCGGTTGGCGAGCCGGAGCCTACGCTTCCACCGGTAGCGCCGCCGTTGCCGCCTGCGCCACCACCGCCAACGCCAATTCCAGCGCCTGTGTCGCCGCCTATGCCGCCCACATCTGAACCTGAATCGCCCCAACAAAAGTGGACCTACAAGATTGACGTTGGTCAAGGACTTGGCTTATTGGTCGGCGATATTGGCCTGGCCGGCGAACGGATTACCATCACCAAGCCGGATGGCACACGCGAGCAAGTCACCAGCGGTCACAAATTGGAATTTGGGGTTGGCGGGTTTGAGACTTATGCCCAAACAGCCGGAACTTACACCATTAAATTTATGGACCAGAGCTTTGATATTCCCTTGACCGGCCAATTTACCACAATCACCTTCCAAATAGCCGAATTAGCCGACTTTTCAGCGGCTTCCGTTTCCAGGCCCGCTAAAGCCGGATGGACCGGTTGGATTAGAAATTTCTTGGACCATTTGGCTAAGTTCTTTAAGCGTAGATAGTCAGCTTGATTTGTGTAGTTGACGGTTGTGGAGCAATCAATGTATGAAGATAAGGGAAGCGAAACATCATATTTACAAAGTTTCCTCATTTTGTTATTATTTCCTATGCTACCGAATGACGTTTTGAGATAAAATACAATCTCACCACTTAGGAAACTGTATGCCTCAACAAAATACTTTAAACCATCCTTCTGCCATAGATTGGCAGGTTGAAAATCTAAGACTAACGGCTTTCCCTAGCCCAGCCGCCCCATTTCTTCAAGAAGAACTAACGTGGTGGACCGATTTGGTTGGGGAACCCCCGGAGACTTCTACTCATCAGCCGAAGCGAGGGGTTCTACAGCAAAAAGGGCCGGTTGAAGAGGGGCAACTAATCTTGACAATTCAACCCGACCGAATCAATTGGCTGTTTTCTTCAGTTGAAGAGGAGCAAGAAGCCAAAGATCTTCCAATAATTGGCCCTTTTGCTAGAATTCTTGACTCGTTTATACCGCTTATGGACAAATGGTTTAGGCTTGAAACGTGCCCTTCGGTAATACGTTTGGCTTTTGGAGCAGTTTTATTACACCCTGTAGAGAACAAACAAGCAGGTTATCAGCAGCTTACCAGATATCTTCCGTCCATACAATTGGATCCCGAAGGTATGTTTAATTTTTTGTATCAAATTAATCGACCCAGAGACACTATCTCTAATATTGACGCCCTCAAAATCAATCGTCTTTCCAAGTGGAGTGTGACTGGTTATACGCTAATGTCACTTGCAATGAGACCAAATACTTTCGGACTTTTGTCTGGGCAGGAGCGATTTGCTTGCCGTTTAGAGCTCGATATAAATACATCCCAATACTTCGAGGATGAAATGACCCCAGAACAGCTTCCTGAAGTCTTCAATGAGTTGGTCAAACTAGTACAGCTTGGCGGAAGTCTTTCGGTAGTTACAAGCAGCGCGTTGCTTAGTTTATGGAGTGAAAAAGTGCACTTTTTCACTCCATAAACTACCGAAGGATTTACGCCGCCGTGTACTAGAGACTAGATGGGGATCAAAAAAAGGTCGTCTTTGTAGAATAGACGTTAGGATAGAGTCTGATGAGGAGCTACAAAAAAAAGGGGAAGGTATTGACTTGCGAGCCAATTTTTTTATTCCTAATCCTGATCAGGGTTGGCGGCCTGATTTAAATTTTATAGGCTTGCAAACCTTTCTCTTGGCTATACGTTTTGCAATTGATCCACACCCTGACAAAATGATCTTCTACTTTGGTGGTCCGGTTTAATGCTGCTAAAGTTAGCCCCCACGCCCCAATAAAATCACCAACCGTCGCCTGGTCTTGGCCAGCAACCATTCCAAAAACGATATCCATTCATCGTGCAAGAAACTCACCTCATCACCCTGGCTCTGGTAAGAACCAAATTTGATCCGAGTACAGCAAACTAATCAAATTTCGCATAAAGTAAAACTGGAAGTCGGTTATGGATCCAAGAAATACTGTAACTGAAATTGTACACCCCAATAATATGGGTAACTATCCTGATAAAGCAGGTAACTTACAGCGAGTATTTTCAGAAACAGCATTTTCCTAATATGATAACCGACTTCCAGTAAAACCCCTCTTCGTGACAAAGAGGGGTTTTACTGCTGTGGGGCAAGCCTCGACTCATGTTACCGAAACAATCTCGCCGGCCAACAAAGCGCGGGCTTGCTTGGCATCCTGCGTAATTTGGGCGACAAGAGCGTCAATGCCGTCAAATTTTCTTTCGGGGCGCAGACGCTCTACAAATTCCAGAGTGAAGGATTGATTGTAGATGTCTTCATTAAAATCAAAAATATGAGCTTCTACAGTACGTTCCTCGCCGCCAAAGCTGGGGCGAACACCCACATTTGTCACGCCGGCATATTGCCGGCTGTTGCCAGGACGTCGAATAAAAGTAGCATAAACCCCATTAGCCGGCGTTAGTCGCTCCGGGGGAACGGCCAGATTTGCCGTAGGAAAGCCGATGGTCCGTCCTCGCTGCGCGCCTTTAACAACTGTGCTGGTCAGCGTGGGATAACGTCCTAATAAAAAGGCAGCTTGACGTATATCTCCGGCTAACAGGCGTTGGCGAACCTCCGTGCTGCTGACGACTTTGCCGTCCAACGTAAAAGGCTCAATTTCGTACACGCTATAGTTAAGGTCGCGGCCCCAGGTAGTTAGCTTTTGAAAGTCTCCGTCCCGGTTTTTGCCCAGAGCAAAATCATGCCCAATGCAAAGCTGAACGATATTTAACCGCTCCACCATCATTTTTACAAAATCATAAGCGTTTGTTTGGGCAATTTCAAGGGTGAAAGGGATCAAAACCAAAACATCAAGCCCTAATGCTTCAAATAAGGCAATGCGCTCATCAGGGGTTGTGAGATAATCATTACCAAACAGATGCGGGGCCAACACCGCTTTGGGCCGGGGATGAAAAGCAATAACCGCCGATTGGGCCTGGCGTTTTTTGGCCTGGGTCTTGAGTTGGCCGATAAGGTGTTGATGACCTCGGTGCAGGCCGTCAAACGTGCCTATAGTTAAAACTGTTTGTCCAGTCAGGTGGGCTTTGCTAAGGTCTTGAAATAGTTGCATAGTTCAATTGGCTACGATTGAAATACTTTTTTGGGTTGCCAGGTGTTTTCATCGGCGTTGGTCAATTTAAGAATAGCCAAAAATTCTCCGGCGGGGGTATAGGCTCGTATCAGGTCGGGCTTTGTTTGGAGATGGTTGGCCGAAGCGCCGTCAGGTTCCAGGGGGGCAAGCTGCACCTGCCGACCGTGCTTTACATGAATTATAGCCGACTCATCCAATACAATTTTAGGCAGATGTGTAATGGCTCGATCAGGCGGATGGAGATATCTTTGCCAGCCGGGCCGACCGGCCTGCGCTTCACGCTCTAATGTGTCCAGCGACACAGCCTGATCCAACAACCAGGGGCCATTGGCCGTGCGGGTTAGTTGGGCTAAATGCGCCCCCGTTCCGGCGGTTTCTCCCAGGTCGCGGGCCAGGGAGCGAATGTAAGTCCCCGGCGAACAGGTAACATCCAGCGTTAAATCAGGCGGATACCAGGCCGTCCAGGTCAGGCTATAAATAGTAACCGGACGAGGATCAAGTTGTACAGTCTCTCCGGCCCGCGCCCTTTTGTAGAGCGGTTGACCATCTTTTTTTAGCGCCGAAAAAATAGGGGGGATCTGCTCAATCTCCCCTAAAAACATTGGTAAAATTTCTTGCACCTGCTGTTTTGTTAAGAACGACGCGTCATTTTGAGCAGTGATCTGTCCATCGGCGTCAAGCGTATCTGTAACAGCGCCAAACCTAATGACGGCCCGGTACTGTTTGCGGGCCGTCATTAAGTACTCAATTAGACGGGTGGCTTGTCCCAAACAGACCAGCAATACGCCTGTAGCCATTGGGTCTAAGGTGCCGGTATGACCAACTTTGCGTTGTTGGCTCAATTTTCGTACCCGGGCTACCACATCATGAGAGGTAATGCCTTTGGGTTTGTCAATGTTCAACAAGCCAGAAACAGGGTTGTGTTCAGACATTAGTCGCCCGATTCACCCTCCGGCAAGTTTTCGTTTTGGTCGGATTCGCTTTTTATGGTATCAAGCAACTCCTCAATACGAGAGCCATGCTCCAGAGACGTGTCGAGCTTAAATCTAAGCTCTGGAATGTGGCGCAAAGAAAGAGTTTGTTTCATTTGGTGACGAAAGTAACCGGCTGCGCTGGTTAATCCTTCCAGAGTACTTTGGGCGTCTGCTTTATCTCCCAGCACAGTTACATATACGCGAGCCATGCGTAAATCTGCGCTTACGTCAACGCCGGTAACGGTGATAAACCCCAGACGAGGATCCCGTGTACCGTGCTGAATAAGTTGGCTAATTTCTTCGTGCAGTAATTCGGCTACTTGCCGCTGGCGTCTAGTGGTCATGAGCAGAGTTAATTGATACGCTCTTTAACATAAGCTTCAATAATGTCGCCTGCTTTAAAGTCATTAAAGCCTTCTACGCCAATCCCGCACTCAAAGCCGCTGGATACTTCGCGCACGTCTTCGGTAAAACGTCTAAGCGATGAAAACTTACTCTCGTGCAGTAACTCATCGCCCCGAACCACCTTGGCCAGGGCATTGCGTAATACCTGACCATCAATGACATAGGAGCCGGCTATATTTCCACGTTTTGGAATTTTAAAAATTGCCCGCACTTCTGCCCGGCCAATAACTTTGTCGGCATATTCGGGTTCAAGCAAACCTTTTAGGGCTTTTTCTATATCGTCAATTAGCTTATAGATAATTGTGTACTGACGAACATCAACGCCTTCGGCATCGGCCAGGCGCCGGGCAGCCGAGTCAACCTCAACGTGAAAGCCAATTACAATTGCGCCAGAGGCTACCGCTAAATTAATATCAGATTCTGAGATATTGCCGGTTCCTTCCAGCAAAATTTTCGCTTTTAGGCTACCTTCGCCCAAATCCTTAAGCGAGTTAACAATGGGTTCCAATGAGCCTTGTACATCGGCTTTAATAACCAGTCTAAGGGTCTGGTCGCCGCTTTCATTCCGCATGTTAAAGAACTCTTCAAGCGTTACAGGCCGTGGCACAACTGCCCGTTGAGCGTTGTAATAGGCTTCGTCTTTTCGTTCTCCAACCAATACGCGGGCTGTTTTTTCGTCTTTCACAACCTCAAAAAATTCTCCGGCTTCAGGAACTTGAGAAAAACCTAGAATTGAAACAGGCACAGATAAACCGGCCTTTTTAATCTTTTTACCCTTATCGTTAAACATTGCCCGCACACGACTATATTGGGCGCCGGCTACTATAAAATCACCAACTTTTAACGCGCCATTTTGAACCAGCAAAGTGGCTACTACGCCGCGCCTTTTATCTATTTCGCCTTCAATCACTACGCCTTGCGCCAGCCGGTTGGGGTTAGCTTTCAGGTCGGCTACGTCCGTCACCAGCAAAATATTTTCAAGCAGGTCGTCAATGCCTTTATTCTCCGTAGCTGAGATAGGCACGCAAATTATATCGCCGCCCCAATCTTCAACTACCAGCTCAATATCGGCTAATTCTTGTTTTACTCTGTCGGGGTTGGCGTTGTCTTTATCAATTTTGTTTAGAGCGACAATGATAGGGACCTGAGCCGCCCGAGCGTGCTCAACAGCCTCGCGGGTTTGGGGCATAACGCCATCATCGGCGGCAACAACCAGCACGGCCAGGTCTGTAACCTGAGTGCCGCGAGCGCGCATAGCCGTAAATGCGGCGTGACCAGGGGTATCTAAAAAGGTAATAGAACGGTCGCCCAAGAAAACTCGGTAAGCGCCAATATGTTGCGTAATCCCACCCGATTCGCCTTTAACTACCTGGGTTTCTCTAATTGCATCCAGCAATGTGGTTTTGCCGTGGTCAACATGCCCCAAAACAGTAACAACCGGAGGACGAGACTTAAGATTGGCGGGGTCTTCGTTGGCAATCAGCCGTCTGTGAAGAGGAATTTCATGTATCGGTTGGGCATCTTCAGTCTCCTCAACCTGGGGTTGAACAACCTCATAACCCATATCCTCCCCAATGATGGAGACGGTATCAAAATCAATTTGCTGGTTAATATTGGCCATAATGCCATTGTTCATCAACACCCTGATGACATCAATGGGGCTGGTTTGCATAAGTTCGGCCAAATCTCTAACCGTAATTATAGACGATACTTCTATCCTCTTTGATTCTGTCTTATTATCTGCTTTATTGCTATCTTTTTTTACATCAACTACATTTTCTTTTTGAGCGCTTACTGCCATATAACCACCTCCCAGAAAAATCTTTAATCAGCAAAAAACTGCACCATGATTGAAAGTTAGTAATTGTTCACCTTGCGCTCACAGCTGGTCCGTGACCTGCGTTTCTGGTCCAGAGTCACCGGGCTGCGGACCCGGCTAGAGCAAGCAGCGACTATGAGGTAAACAGTTACGAAAGTTATTAAAAAGTTGCAACCCTACTACAAACGTCAAGTAAAAAATTCTCTTTAAAGCACAAAAGTATAACTATAGTCATTAGCAACAACTATAACTTATCAATGCATTACAAGCTAAAATCAATGCAATACATTTATGCAATAAAGAGTGAATGACCCCGAAACTGACAACTATTAGGGAATAATAAATTTTTTTAAGGTGATAACTATCTTAAGCCGGGGATTTATGCTGGCTTTATGAGAGGGAATAGCCGGTAAAAATTGTTACCAAAGAATAGTGATTAAATAACTTGGACATTCCTAATGAAGAGGTTGCCTAATCTTTTATCTTAACCACTCATAAAGCCCCACCCAACACGTTTTTTAAGTACGCGTTCACGGTCTATATTCCTTTATCAGCCTCAACCAATGTTTTGGGTTGCCTGAGTCCTTCCTCAAAATACGTCCTTAATATATCCATACTTATGCTTTTAAAAGTTCAGTTTGCAGTAACGTGTATAACATAGTTATTTCTTCTGATGACAATGTTACTTTCAAAGCTTGAGCCAAACGTTATTTCTTTAGCCCTTTTTCCCAACAACTGTTTTTTTTACACAGGTAGGCGCCGCGTCCGTTGGCCTTACCCGTGATATCTACCACAATTTGCTTGTCCGGGGTTCGCACCACCCGGATTAGTTCTGGTTTATCTTTAATTTCTCTACAAACAATGCAAGTTCGTTGTGGTTTATGCTTGTGCCTGGCCATTGGTCGTCGTCAATTTAACCTAAAAATCGTCGTCATCATCCAATTCATACCAATCATCGGTACGGCGACTTTGCTTACGACGTCGTTCGGCCACAACTTCACCCAATCTCTCATCGTAAACTAAACGACGTTTCTTTTGACGCGCTTTTTTCTTTTCCAGATCTCGCTCTCGTGAATCGTCGTCTAACTCGTAGTCTTCTTTCCAGCCCTCAGGAACGTCGGTCTCAAACTCAACCTCTGGTTCGACCTCGGTTTCCACCTCTGGTTCTGTTTCAGTTACCGGCTCGGCTTCAACTTCGCCTTCAAGAATTGCTTCTGCTTGTTCTAGTATCTCTTCAACTTGTTGGGTAACGGCTTCAACTCCAACAGCCGCTTCCGGCGCTGTTTCATCAACTACTTCAGCCTCTTCTGCTTCAGCAGGCTGAATCTCCGGCGCTGTTTCATCAACTACTTCAGCCTCTTCTGGGGCTGGTGTGGCAGCCAAAATGGCTTCAGCTTCGGCCAAAATATCTACAGCTTGGGCAGCCTTTCTGGCTGCTTCAGCCTCTGCCTTACGTTCTCGCACAATAGCCATTTCGGCCAAATTTACAGCTTCAATAGCCTCGCTTAACAGACTTAACTCGCCCTCATTAAACTCAATGGGGGGTTTCTCTGCCAATATAGAAGCGGCAACATTGAAAATTTCCGTTTTATCAACCATTCGTTCTCTAATAGCGTCATTTTCTTTTACTTTTTGAAGAGTCTCTGCTATAGCTTCACCGGCGCTTTTGATATCAATGCGCCATCCGGTTAGTTTGGCAGCCAATCTGGCGTTTTGGCCTTCTTTGCCAATAGCCAGAGAAAGTTGTTTATCCGGCACAACCACTACCGCCGTTTTACCGTGGTCATCATTAAGTACTACATTCATTACTCTAGCCGGACTAAGCGAATTGGCGATAAAGAAAGACAGGTCCGGATTCCACTGAACCACGTCAATTTTTTCGCCGCTAAGTTCATTGACTATGTTTTGAATACGTGTACCGCGCATACCTACACAAGACCCAACCGGATCAACGCCTTCTTGCAGGGCGGCAACCGCTACTTTTGAACGATATCCGGCCTCGCGGGCAATTGATTTAATTTCAACCGTGCCATTATAAATTTCCGGCACTTCTACTTCCAGCAAACGACGCAACATTGTGCGATGGGTGCGAGAAACAACAATTTGAGGACCTCGGCTGGTTTTGTTTACCGCAGCCACATAGGCCCGTAATCGTTGACCTTCTCTGTAGTGTTCGGTGGGGATTTGCTCGTTACGAGGTAAATATGCCTCGGCTTTTCCCAGAGTAAGCGTAACCTGATGCGGATCAACTTTATGGACAGTGCCGCTAACAATTTCGCCTTCTCGTTCGGCATAGGCATTGTACAATGCATCGCGTTCAGCTTCGCGAATACGCTGCAAAATAACTTGTTTAGCTGTTTGGGCGGCAATCCGGCCAAAGTTACCCGGCATACTTTCAACCGAAACCAAATTTCCAAGCTCAACCTTAGGATTGATGGCCCGGGCGTCTTTTAGTAAAATCTCTTTTTTCTCGTTTTAAACCTCTTCAACAACGTGTTTTTCAATAAAAATCAACGGTTCACCAGATTGCGAATCGATCTGGGCAGTAATTGATTGACTTCCACCAAAGTTACGTTTATAGGCAGAAACAAGAGCGACTTCGACCGCTTCTAAAACAATATCAATGGCAAGTTGTCGTTCATGACACACTTGGTTAATTGCCATCATGAAGTCATTTTTCACAATGTACAGGGCCTCCTAATTAAACCAAACACATATTTCTTTAATCAATATATGCTAAATAAAGAAAAGTGGGGGTTGCCCACTTTTTTTCGCAACTTTTCTCTTAGAACTAGAGAAATTATACCATAAACTATTCCGGGGGGCAAGTAATCTTCCGTCCGTTGCAATGTTTGGTTTAAGCGGCTCTTTGTGATAGGTTGAATCCCGCACCCCAACTTCATTTTCTTTTAATCTTATTAGTATAGTATTGATATGACAGTTAATTGCACCTATTTATAGATGCAAGAAGCTGTTTCCCCTCTCTCCCTTGTAAAAACCCGTGTTGTGGCAGCACGGGTTTTTCTTTTTTATTACCTTTCCAGCCTTACAACGCACAACAGCTTTGCGCAGATACAGGCTTAATCTATCGACATAAAGTTTTGTTTTCCTGAATCTTACCAAACTCTTTGTTTGATAGAAATAGCGGGATTATTTTAAATTAACGTGCCTGTTTGATTCTTGGATAGATTCGCGTATAGTAGATATTAGGGTCATTTATACATTGGTTCTCAAGGAGGCGCTAATGGGCCACGCAATGCAAAGCCAGCCTAATAATAATCACGATGCGTTAGGCACAGAAGCCAACGCGCCCATAGATGAGCCAGGCAAACGCACCCTCATCGAAGAAAAAGAAAGTTTTAATCAATCGGCGACTTCTATTGAGGGAATTATTATTTATGAGAAAGTTAAAATCTTAGAGGCAAATCAAACTCTGGCAACAATGTTTGGATACGAACTCTCTGAGATTATTGGAATGACCATTTTAGAATTGATAACACCCGATTCTCGTGGTCTAATTTTAAAGAACGTCCTTTTAAAGCAAGAAAAAAACTGCGAAGCGATAGGTCTAAAAAAAGATGGGACTGCGTTTTCCATTCAACTCCAGAACAAAACCATCCTTTATAAACAGCAGCCCGTTAGAGCTTTAACCGTAAGCAAAATTACCGAACGTGGCCCGGAAGAAGTGCTGAAGGAATTGCAACGGCTTAAATCTGAGCTAGAGGAGGAGATAAAACACAATACCACCGAATTAAGATTTGCTAATGAACGGCTACGGGAAGAGCTTGAAGAACGCGAGCGAATGGAAGCAGAGATTATTGAGCGTAATCGAGAACTGCTAACGCTGCAATCTGCCGGAGCGGCCATTACCTCCAGCCTGGATCTTCAACATGTATTGAACACTGTCACCAAAGAAATGACCAAATTGTTAGAGGTAGAAGTTTGCGCTATTTTTGAGTGGGACCATGCCGCCGGAACTATTTCTTTGTTGTCAGAACATGGTCGTGACAGGGGGCAAGATGAGGAGGCGCTAGGCAAGGTTTCTTCCTTAATAGATTACCCGCTAAAAAAACAGGTTTTGCTTGAACGATACAGCCAGCAGATGACCATTAACCAGCCCGGTATTGCGCCAACCGAGATGGCTTATATGCAAGAAGCCAACATAAAAACCCTGCTACTACTGCCTATGATTTTCCAGGAGCGCGTGGTTGGCCTGCTTGAAATCATGGACAGGCGTGAACGCAATTTTATGCGGCACCAGATTGCTTTGGCCCAGCTTCTGGCTAATCAGGCGGCCAGCGCCATAGAAAACGCCTGGCTCTATGCAGAAACACAGCGACGCGCCGAACAACTAAAAGATTTGCGTGAACTGGATCGGGCCATTACCACCAGTTTACGTTTAAGCGATGTTTTCTATGCGCTTGCCCAGCACGCTATCCGTTTATTGCCCTATCACCATATGTCAATTACGCTCCAAGAAGGAGACGCAATGCGCGTAACCTATGTGGCGGGCAATAACAAAGATAAAACCGCGCTATCAACGGGAACTCTGATACCGCATCAAAATTCAATTATTGGTTGGGTGGTTGAGCGAAACCAGCCATCATTGCGCCACAATATTGCCTCCGGTCCTCGCTTTGTTGAAAATGAACAACTGGCCGCCGGGGGAATCCGGTCGACCATAATTGTTCCCTTGAGAATCAAAGGCCGGGTTATTGGCGCCTGGAACATTGGCAATGCCGAAGTGGGCGCCTACAACCCTGACGATGTGGATATTGCCCAGTCCATAGCCGACCAACTGGCTCCCGCCATTGAGAATGCCCGCTTATATCAGCAAGCTCGTCAAGAAATTACCGAGAGAAAACGGGCCGAAACGGCTTTAGAAAAAGAGCGAGCTTTATTGGCTCAACGGGTAGAAGAACGGACAACGGAGCTAAAACAACAGTATCGCCGTCAAGCTATTTTGGCCGAAATTGAACTGGCTGTTAACCAACCCCGCGAGCTTCAGAATTTACTAGACTATATTGCCCAAATTACCAAACAAACCTTACAAGCCAGCGGCGGAGCCAGTGTGGTTTTGTGGAATGCGGATAAAGAAACATTCTCAATCTTCTCAACCACTATTCCCAATCAAAACGTAGAGAAAATTGTAAAGCGTATTCGCCGCAAGGGTGGGGCCACACGCTGGATTATAGATAATCGTCAGACATTGGCTATACCCAATGCCTCTCAAACCCCATTTAGCCCCAACCCAATGCTATCAGAATTTGGACACAACGCTTACGCTGGCGTCCCGTTGCTGGCAAAAGAAGAGGTTTTGGGCGTACTGTATCTGTTTGACCTGGAACAGCGACTTTACACGGAAGAGGACCTTGATTTTATGCTGGCCGTAGCCAACCGGGCGGCGGTAGCTATTACCAAAGTTCGACTATATGAAAAGCTAGAACAGGCCAACGCCGAATTAACCAGAGCCGTCCGCATTAAAGATGATTTTGTGGCTGCTATGAGTCATGAACTACGCACGCCCCTAACGGCTATTTTGGGCATGTCTGAGATTTTGAGAGGAGGGGGATTTGGCCCTCTCACCGAGAAACAGATTAAATCTGTAACAACTATTGAAGAAAGCGGTCGCCATTTACTTGAGCTTATCAACGATATTCTAGACCTCTCAAAGATTGAGGCCGGCAAACTCGATTTCCAGATAGGCCCTGTTTCCATTAAAGAGGTTTGTAAAGACAGCCTGGAATTTGTTAAGCAAGCGGCTAACAAAAAACAACTCACAGTATCCTCAAATTACAACATTGCAATAACGCTGCTGCAAACTGATGAACGCCGCCTAAAGCAAATCCTGGTAAACTTGTTGATTAATGCCGCCAAATTCACCCCGGAGGGTGGAGAAATCGGTCTGGAAGTGGTCAGTGATGCAACAAATAAAATGATTCAATTTACGGTTTGGGATACCGGGATTGGCATTGCGCCAGAAGATATGGATAGATTATTTCAACCCTTTGTTCAATTAGATAGTCGCCTGGCCCGGCAGTACGAGGGCACAGGGCTGGGACTGGCCATAGTTCAGCGTATGGCCCAAATACAAGGGGGAAATGTTTCGGTAGAAAGTACGGTAGGCCAGGGTAGCCGTTTCACCGTGTCGCTTCCCTGGCTAGAGGTAACAACCAAAGCCGACCAATTGGCTGAGAAAACCAAAGCTGCCCAAGCCGCGTCCCAAAAAACAGACACGCTTGCTAAAACCACAACAACCCCAGCATCTGACCACAACAAACCGCCAGATGCAACGTCCCCATCCCCTCCCCTGATTTTAGTGGCAGAAGACGACAAAGCAGTTTTGGGCCTTTTATCTGATTACCTGGCAAACAATGGCTACCAGGTTGCCCAGGCCTTAAACGGAGTTGAAGCCCTTAACCAAGCCAATATCAAAAAACCAGACCTGATTCTAATGGACATACAAATGCCGGAGATGAACGGATTAGAAGCAATTCGTCACCTTCGGGCAGACGCCAACTTAACCGCTACTCCCATTATTGCCTTAACGGCAATGGCTATGCCCGGCGACCGTGAACGATGCCTGGAGGCGGGAGCAGACGACTATGTAAGCAAACCGCTTCGGTTAAAGAATCTCATTAAAATGATTCAAACACAGCTTAAATAGTGAGAGACCAAGAAAGAAATTTTGATTATGAAGCACACCATTCTTATTGTTGATGACGAAGAAATAATGCGCGATATTATAGAAGGGTCATTGGCTGGACGAGGCTACAATCTGGCCTTTGCTGCCAACGGCGCAGAGGCGTTAGCTAAAGCATCAGAACTTACCCCTGATTTAATTTTGCTAGATGTTATGATGCCGGATATGAATGGCTTTGAGGTTTGCCGGCATTTAAGAGAAGACCCGCGTTTGGCTGAAGTTCCCGTCATCATCATTACCGCTCTGGGCGACCGCGAGTCGCGCCTGCGCGGCATTAACGCCGGCGCGGACGATTTTTTGAACAAGCCCTTTGATATTGTCGAGTTGCAAGCCCGGGTACAAACTATTACCCGCCTCAATCGTTATCGCCGGTTGCTCACGGAGCGAAACAAGTTTGAGCGGGTAGTTAACCAGGCCAAAGACGGCTATCTTATGCTAAGCCAGAATGATCATATCCTCTATGCCAACCCGCAAGCGCGGCTATACCTGGGGCTTTCAACAGACAATCAAGAGCCTGTTTCCGGGACATTTTTGGATTGGGCGCGCAAGCAGTATCGTTGCGAACCGGCAGTAACCTGGGCTACCTGGCCACAACCGCTAACTGAAGAGTCCCCGCGTTATCTGGTACGGCCAGAATCGTCAACAGCCGTGAGTTCCTGGCTTCAGGCTGACCACCTGATGGAGATATCTTCTCAAGAGTACCTGGTCCGCCTGCACGATATCACCGCAACAGTTATGAACCAGAGATTAATGTGGTCTTTTCACGAACAGGTAAGCCACAAACTCAGAACGCCTCTGGCCAAGCTAACCGGCTTTTTGAGAGTTCTTAAAGAAGATAAGGCAACACTTTCTGACGCGGATAAAGACGTCATAATAAACACTGCCGATAAAAGCGCCCAGCAACTCCAAGAAGAGATTTTAAGCGTTTTTGAGTACATGGATTTACTGGACAAAACCAAACCAGGCCAGGCACACTGTAGTTTAACCAAAATTCTAAAAATTATTACCCAGGTTAAGAGCGACCTAAAAATTGACACAATTGATGTGTCTTACAAAAACAACGCCGCTGGTGATAACATTTACATGCCGATTTCTTGTCAGGTTATGGAATTAATATTGTGGGAAACTCTTCAAAACGCCCAAAAATTCCACCCTAAAGGGTCGCCTGTAATTGAAATAGTTGTTTCCTGTATCGCCAATGAGGTCCATATTCAAATTTCTGACGATGGGTTGACGCTTGCGCCAGATCAGTTAGAAAAAATGTGGGTCCCCTATTATCAAGCTGAAAAAGGCTTTTCTGGACAGGTTCCGGGCATGGGGCTGGGCCTTTCTGTGGTAGCCTCGCTAATTTGGGATGTAGACGGAACGTGCCGTTCCTATAATAGAGAAAATGAGCCGGGGATTGTTGTGGAGTTAACGCTGCCTCTGGCCTGCAAAGCCGCTTGACGCATCCTACGGCCTTGAGCTGGCCTCATCGGGACTGTTAAGGCCAATGGTAAAGTAGGTCGGAACCACCTCAATCCAGGTGTTGCCCGGTTTAAGCGCGTAAGGGCGACCATCCTGATAACCAAAGTAAGGCGTGCGAGCGCCGTCTGTTTGCCAGAAGCCCTTATTCAGCTTGCCGTCCCTAAAAAACCAGGCCGGACCTTTGCCGTTGACAATAATGCGGATAGAGGTTGCTCCGTTTGAATCCTCCACAATATCCGTATCCTGATGTTCGGCAAAGTAAACAATTACGTTAGAGGCCGCAACTTGGGTACCGGCGCCCACATCATACAGAGGCGCTTCCGTTGTCCAGCGAAGGTATTTGCCGCCGGCAGCATCATAATGCCACTCTGTGCGACTGGTGGCGTGGGGGTACGGGATAAATAACTGTTCACCCGGCTCCCCGCCGCTGATGGAATTGCTAAAAAGAAACCCATTGAGAGCAACCGGCGCTTCACTTCCCTTTGACGCCATATAATCACGCGCCGCAACCGTGTTGATTCCCAGGCGCGTTTGCCAGCCCTCGTTGGGGCGGTAGAAATAAGGAAGGGCGTTGTAAAACTCGTCCAGGTTAACCAGCGGCGCTTGCGAAATCTCCCACCGAACGGGATCAGAGCCGCCGGAGTGAGCCAGTGCGCCTTGATATTGGGGCGCAAGCTGTACATTAATCAATCGGGCCGACCGAATAGGACCGACAACCCCCGGCGTGTTCGATAAAAAAATGGCCGTAAAACGAGTGACCCACCACTCGGTAATTTCCTCATAAACCACATCGGCGCTGTTAAGGCCGGCCTGAGATTGCCGGGCTGCGGCATCATTGCCTACTCTAATCAGCAACGGACGGCGCCGCAACCTGGCCGGGTCACTAACCGGCAGCCCTGTTAACGGGTTAATGTTGGCTGCATGAGCCACAGCAGGAAGCGGCGATTGGTCAGAAACCGGAACGGAAAGTGTCGACTCAGATGGAGCGCCTTCACCCGTACTCCCCCCAGGCACAGCCGTTTCAGCCGCTTCGGTTTGGGTATCGACGCCAACTACGACCTCCTCATCTTTGTTAGCGGTAACATCTACTATCGCGCTTTCTGCGTCCGTGTCCGCCTGCGTCGCCGGTTCAGAGATATTGGCAAAGGCATCGGTTTGGGCGGCAGCGGTTGAGAGAACCACCTCTTCTCCCGGCGCAGGGATGATTAACTCCTGACCAATTTGTAAAAAGTCATATTCATTGACCCCGTTGGCAAGGGTCAGGGCTTCAACGGTGGTGTCAAACTCTACGGCAATACCCAATAGCGTGTCAAACTCCTCAACAACATAAATCTTTGGCGCAGGAACAGGGGTAAAAGTAGGCACGGACGTTGGCGTAGCCGAGGGGCGAACGGTAAGTGTTGAAGTAGCGGTTGGCGGCCCTTTGGTAGGCGTAGCCGTAAAGGCCGAGGCGGTGGGCAGTATGGCGGTAGGTTCTTGTGTAAACTCTACCACAACCTGCTCGCTTACCACCGAAGTTGGACTGGCGCTGTTGCAAGCTGCCAATCCCAATACAGCCACCGTTAGATAGGCAAAGGTTTTACCACTATATATTCGACGCATCTCCCGCTCCAATTACTTGTTGACAAGGGCTTGTTGACAAGGGCTTGTCAACAAGGGGCCATTATAGCAACAATGCCTAAATATGCGAAATGACCGGGGGATGCTCAGGGCTGTTCAGTTCTAAGGCGTGGCATAATTTTTAAACCGCCAAGAGCGCCAAGGACGCCAAGAATTTATAAAAATCTTGGCGTCCTTGGCGTCCTTGGCGGTAAAATCATCGGCGATTGGTGAGAACTGAACAGCCCTG
>JAJRVO010000147.1 GCA_024277275.1 Chloroflexota bacterium | reverse complement strand
TGGCTAAACACTCGGCTATTTATCTGACCTTGTCATACGTGTGGTATGAGCGTTACTTTTTTTACTACCTGTACATCGGCGACTCGGCCGGTTCAGCCGACCCAACTTTAGCCTGGTGGTTGGCTAACGTCGATCTAACCCGACCAGAAATTGCGACGGGGTTGGACCTGACCAGACAGGTGATTTTGCAAGCAAACGCAAAAACCCGCGCAGAGCTGGATGGCGCCAAATTTGTGGTAGTCATTCTGCCCTTGCGAGAGCAGTTTCGTTATGCCGACCCCGATTTGCAGGCTTTTCTGGCTGCGCCCAATGTGGCTATGGCTGATTTTTTGCAGGAAAACAACATCCCGGTCATTGATTTGACACCCGCTTTTAAGCGAGAAGGCGACGCTAAAGCAAATGGCCTGTTTTTTCAAAATGACAGTCACTTGAACCGGCGAGGAAACGCCTTTGTGGCCGAAACGCTGGCCCAGGAGTTGGAAGCGATAATAAAATAGGCTGTTTGTCTACTTCATTACTTTCTAAAAATCGGGTACAATAGAACCGCAGAAAAGAAAGTTGTATGAGTTTTATGAGTTGGCTGAATTATTTCAGTCAATATCCGGTACAGGGTCAACCTGTAATCATCTAAAACAAAGGCAAAACATCATTGCAAACTAACCAAAGCAGCCGTCAATCCGGCGTGACAATCATCATCCCGGCCTACAACGAGCAGGCCGGAATTGGCCCGGTACTGGCGGATTTACAAGAGATAATGCTCGCTACCCGGCTTGAGTATGAAATTGTTGTGATCGATGACGGCTCCACAGATGATACTGCGGCCATGGTCGTCCAGCATTCGGAGGTTACTTTGCTGCGGCACAAAGGCAACCGGGGCTACGGCGCGGCCCTAAAAACGGGTATTCGCCACGCTGCGCGCCCCCTCATCTGCATCACCGATGCCGACGGAACCTACCCCAACCGGCGTATCCCGGATTTAATTGCCCGGATGGGCCAGGGTAATCAGAGTATGGTGGTCGGGGCGCGGGTTGGGCCAAATGTAGCTATTCCGCTTGTTCGCCGTCCGGCCAAGTGGGTTATCCGGCAATTGGCCGGCTTTGTGGCCGGAGAACCCATCCCCGATTTCAACTCCGGCCTACGGATTTTTGAGCGCGACGCCGCCCTGCGCATGTTTAGCATCCTGCCCGATGGCTTCTCGTTTACCACCACCATCACCCTGGCTATGCTCACCAACGGCTATCTGGTCGACTACGTGCCTATTGACTACCACGCCCGTATCGGTCGTTCCAAAATCCGCCCGGTGCAGGATACGCTCAACTTTGTGCAACTGGTGCTGCGGATTGCGCTGTACTTTTCGCCGCTCA
Source organism: Chloroflexota bacterium (assembly GCA_024277275.1). GTDB lineage: Bacteria > Chloroflexota > Anaerolineae > 4572-78 > J111 > JAJRVO01. The sequence goes on along the minus strand of JAJRVO010000147.1, from coordinate 7,304 downwards.
AAGTGTTTTTGCCGTTAAGCGTTTTTTTTCTGACGCTGGCTATGGCCTGGGCCTTATTTAGCCTGTTGGCGCTGGGTCAACTGGCCGATGTCAGCACCCTGGTCATTGCTATGACCGGCATCCAGGTAGCAATGATTGGCATGCTGGCTGAACTTATCAACGGGCGTTTGCCCAACTACTTTCGAGAAGAGGCAACATTAACTGATGTTGACTCGAAAAAATCAAAATCTGGAGATTAGGAGATTAATCCAATCTTCCAATCTCCAATCTCCATTTTCACAGGAAATTAAAATGACCGATCCACACCGCCACTTTTACGCCCAAAAAGCGCTGTCTCAAATTCCGCGCTTGCTGGGCAACCAGGATCGAAACCCCTTTTCGCCTACCTATGGTTGTTTTCATCGCGACTACTGGCTGGATAAAACCTCTGATTTTCCCGACGCGGTGCGCCAGTTTGCCGTTCATGCCCTGGCGCTGGTCTACGCCTATGATTTTCCCGGCAGCATTTATAAAGGCCGGCCCAAAATCCGGGATTGGGCCATCGCCGGGCTGGATTTTTGGGCGCGTATTCAGCATCGCGACGGCTCGTTTGACGAATTCTACCCCTTTGAGCGGGGTTGGGTGGGGCCGACGGCTTTTACTGCCTTTACCAGCATCGAGGCTTACAACTTATTGCAGGCCGAAATTCCCAACGACATCGCCCAGCGCGTGCGGCAAGCCATCAGGCAGGCGGCCTATTTCATCGCCGCCGGCCAGTCGGAAGAGGATCACCTGGCTAACCATCACGCTATGGCCTGTTTGGCCGTGTGGAAAGCCTACCAATTGTTGGGCGACTCTGAATTAGAAGCGGGTTATCAACGCTTGTGGCAAGGATTTTTGAGCTACCACAACTTTGAAGAGGGCTGGTCGCGGGAGTATGATGGCGTCGATCCCGGTTATCTCTCGGCCACAGTTTCCTTTTTAGCCAAGATTTACCAAACCAACCCCGACTCCGAAATTTTGCGAGTACTGCAACAGTCGGTTAAGTTTGCCGCCTACTTTGTCTACCCCAACGGATTTTACGCCGGCAGCCTGGGCAGTCGCAACACCCTGCATTTTTACCCGCACGGCTTTGAAATCCTGGTCGACAAAATCCCCCTGGCCGCCGCCGTTGCCGAAAAGATGTTGACCGCGCTGGGCGAGGATAAACTGGTTCCGCCGGAGATTATCTCGGATCGATACGTAGTTTACCGGGTTCCAGAGTTTTTGCAGGCGTATCTGGATTATCAGGCTCGACCGGCCCGACTACCCCCCCTGCCTTATGAGCGGGAACCTTTCCAGCGCTACTTTCCCCAGTCTCGCATTTTTGTAATGAACAAGCCAGACCACTACACTATTGCCAATTTAGCCAAAGGCGGGGCGGTAAAAGTGTTCCAGCGTGAGAGCGGGCGGTTGGCGCTGAACGATTGTGGGGTGATTGGGCAACTGGCTAACGGGCAAACGGTCACGTCGCAGTGGATCAACCCTGAGTACGAGCGTCAGGCAGATGAAACCGGCTGGCAGGTCGGCGGTCAGTTGCAGGTGGTGCCGTCCCATAAATTGTTCACGCCGCTAAAAAACATCGTCTTTCGGGCCGTGCTGGTGACTCTGGGCTGGAACACCCGTTTTGCCCATTTCTTAAAGGGGGCTATCCGCAAAACCCTAATTTTGGAACAACGCTCCAGTCCCATTCGCTTTAAGCGGCAAATGCGCATCACCGATGAGAAAATTGTGTTGACCGACGAATTGCAGCTTGAGGCCGGCGCTCAACTGACCGCCTTGTCGGTGGGAGACGAGTTTTTTGTGCGCTACGTGCCGCAGAGTCGCTATTTTCAGAGTCAGGAATTGGGGGTGTCGGTCCCGGATTTTTCTGTAAATCTGGCCGACGCTTTAAACCGGCATCGACAATTGAAGCTGGTGCAAGAGTGGGACATAGCTACGCAGCGTTTTGAGGCAAGGGTAGATAGCGCGAATGCAAATTAATGAAAAACAGCAAGAAACGTACTGGGCCGGCCAACGCAAACGCCGTCACCCCTCCAATCCCACTGTGGCTGCCTTTGCCCAACCCAAACTGGATTTTGTGTTACGACATATCGCGCTACCGCCGGCGCCGCTTATCCTTGATGTGGGCTGTGGCAACGGTTATTTTACTTACTATCTGCAAAAGTTGGGCCGGACCATTGGGCTGGATTACGCCGCGGCTATGCTGCGTCAAAATCCTGTCGATTATTTGCTGCAAGGCTCGGCTCTGAACTTACCCTACCCGGACAACGCCTTTGACTTGAGCTTTTGCTCAAACCTGCTGCACCACATGGCGGACCCCATAGCCTCTATCCGCGAGATGAAGCGGGTCAGCAAACAGTATGTGGTCATTTCTGAGCCAAATAGAAATAACCCGGCTATTCTGGCTTTGGGGTTGTTCAAGCCGGAAGAGCGCGAAAGCTTGCGCTTTACCGGCCCGTTTCTGCGGTCGCTGGCCGAGCAGGCCGGTTTGACTATTTTAACGTGCCGGACAATGGGTTTTGTTACCCCCAACCGGATGCCGCGCCCAGTGGTCAAGTTGGTCAGCCGGTTCAACCGGCCCAATCCGCTGGGAGCTTACATTGTGCTGGCGGCCCGGTGTGATGAATGATTTACCCTGGCTGCAAAAAATTCCCTGGCTGCGCTTAATTGGCGTGCTGCTGTTGGTCATTTTGCTATGGCGATTGGATGCAGCGGCTATTGTCGGAATAATGCGGACGGCAAATCTCTACTTGCTGGCGGTCGCCATCATCCTGAATTTGCCGATGGTTCTGCTTAAATCGCTGCGCTGGCAGGCGTTGATGGTCCCGCAGCAGATTCGGTACTCGGCGGGCAGGGCGTATCTGGCCTATTTTGGCAGCATTTTTATTGGCTTTTTAACCCCCGGCCGGTTGGGTGAATTTGTTAAGGCCGTCCACATTAAGCAGGATTGTGGCGTGCCAATTGGGCGAGCCATTTCCAGCGTGCTGGCAGATCGCTTGTTTGATCTGTTTGCCTTGCTGCTGGTAGGGGGCGCGGCCCTGTTTAGCTTGACCGTAGGCAGCGTGAAACTGGCCGCGCCTGTTGGGATGGCGGCCCTATTAATTATCCCCCTGGTGTTATTTTTGAATGACGCGTCATTCGCCTTTTTCCAACAGGCTGCTTTTAAATTGGGGACTTTTGGCAAAAAACTGTTTGCCGAGGACAGTTGGTTGCTTGAGTTACGTCGCGGCTTGCGCCAGCTCACCTGGCTGTGGCTGTGCGGCGCTATTATGTTGACCGGACTGGCCTATCTGACCTTTTTTGGTCAGTGTTACTTGCTGGCGATGTCCCTCAATTTAACCGCCGATTTTTTGACCGTTAGTTACGCCGTCGCCCTGGGTAGTTTGGTAACGCTGCTGCCCATTTCAATTTCCGGGTTGGGAACTCGCGAGGCGGCCATTGTGTTTTATTTGGGCACAGCCGGAATAGCGGCAGAAGCAGCCCTGGGCTTTTCGTTGTCTGTTTTTCTTACATTTTACATTGGCGGCGGATTGATTGGGGCAATAGCCTGGTGGGTTAAACCGGTGTCGTTGAACAAAGCGCCGGATTCAGTGTGATTAAGTTCCCTTGTGCCCAAACTCCAGTTTGGGAACGATGTCAGTTTGATACTATGTTAAAAAAAGAAACACTCCAAATAAACATATACATTGTTTTCTTCTTTGCTACGGTTGCCTTGCTATATACCCTGCCTATTTTCCACCACATCAACAATTGGGGGATTCAGGATTGGGATTTGCACCTGGTTTACAATGGCGTTCCCCGCGCCACTATTCTGGAATACGGGCAATTTCCGCTATGGAATCCTTACTTTCTGGGCGGCAGCGTTATGCTGGCCCACCCTGAGTCCCAATTTTTAACCCCGGCCTTTGTTTTGGTTCTTCTCTTTGGCGAGGTGGTTGGGCTAAAGATTAGCATCTGGCTGCATTTGGCGGTTGGGCTGCTGGGCAGCTACGCGCTGGGTCGTCATTACAAATTAAGCCGGTCTGCGGCCACAATGACCGCTTTTGTTTTTATGCTCAACAGCATGTTTGCGCTGGCCTTTACGGTGGGTATGACCTGGTTTTTGCCGGTAGCCTATTTACCCTGGGCTTTCCTGTTCTACCTGAAAGGCTTTGACAACTGGCGCTACGCCCTGGTTAGCGGTTTCTTCTTAACGATGATGTTTTTTACCGGCGCGGCTTACCCGTTACCCATTACGCTCCTCTTTTTTGGGGTGTATGGTTTAATGCGGGTCGCCTTTAGAGATTACAGTTTGCTAAAATTAGTTCGACTGCTGGCAATCATTGTTGTGTTTACCGTTTGTCTGGGAGCAATTAAATTTTTCCCCTCCATTGAGTTCAGCCGGACTTATCCCCGCACCCTGTACGACTACTCTGGCTACAGTTTGAACTCGCTGCGTTTTAGCCTGTTCAGCCGCGATCAGAGCCTGGAAGCGATAGTTAATTTACCTATTGAGCAACCCGGTTTTCTCAATGGCGTAACTGCCGGAATGGATGAGAACGGAATTTACATCGGCCTGATTCCATTTGCCTTGTTTGTGGTGGGTATTGGCTTGCGTAGTAAACAGCGTATGGTGTTGTTTGTCACCTGCCTGGTTTTTCTGTGGATCAGCTTTGGCAATCGGCCTCGGGCCGAGTTGTGGTCGCTGTTGCACCTGGTTCCCTTTTATAAAGCTATGCGCATTGCCCAGCGATTCAGGATAATTTTTATACTGTGTCTGGCAATTTTAGCCGGATTTGGCTTTCAAACGCTCCGGCATTATCTTTTTTGGAGGATGCCAAACCGGATTTTGGCTCGTTTTGTATCGTTGGTTATTTTGTTGGTTGTGCTGGTCGACCTGATGGCCGTGAGCTGGTTTGTGTTCAAAGACGCTTTTTCTATCCCGCCGCTCAATGTCGCCAAGAACGAAACGTTTTATCAAATTCTGGCCCTGTCGCCCTACGACAAAAACGGCTTTATCACCGAAGATGTCGCTAATCAAAATGACCCATTTACCGAGTTCAACCGCTTTCATATGTTCAGTTCGTATGGGGCGGTTTATCCGGCTTTTTTGGGCAACTTGGGTACTATCGACGCGGTGACGTCGACGCCTGTGCCCAGAGAGGCGATTCCGGCTTCTGCGGAGGATTATCCGGGGGAGGTTTACTTGAAGGGTACGGATGGCGCAGTTAGTATCAATTATTGGTCGCCCAACCGGCTGGCAGTTGAGGTCAATGTGTCGCAAACGGGCTATCTGGCGCTAAACCAGAACTACTACTCCGGCTGGCATGTGGCCGGAGACGTAAATAGAAGCGTGGAGGAGGTTGACCGCCGGTTAGGGGTAAAAGTGTATCCTGACGACAAGCAGATAGAGATTTACTATCGCCCCGCCAGTTTTGTGTTGGGCGTAATAGTGACTTTAACAACGGCTTTACTCAGCCTGGTTTTTGGGGGCCGGCTTTTGTGGCAAACCAAGCCCCATCTCTTGCGGGGTGATGATGCCGGATAAATTGTAATATACCCGGTATGGGCCGATATCTTTAGTTTGGTAGGCGATGGCTTGCTCGGTGAAGGCGGTTTGTAGATAGTTTTCGAGATTTGGTTCCCGGTGAGTGACGTAGACTCGATTTGGACTGGCGGCTACGGCAGCGGCGTAGGGAGCGTAGCGGTCATCAAGCGGCCACCAGTTTAGGTCGGGGCGATAGGGTAGGTAGGAGGCCAGGATGACCTGTTCATCTGATAAAAAGGCTATTTTGTAGCTAATCCAGTGGTGACTGTAGCCGTAACCACCCCGGTCTTTCACAAAAGCAATGAGTTCCTGGTCGAACTCATTGCCAAACCAAAAGACCGGGTTCATCTGGGCCGTAATACCAGGCGGGACAGTTTGGACTGCTCTCAGGTGGGTGGCTAAATTAAAGACCAGAATGGCCGCAAGCAGGCCAATAGCCGCTGGGCGTCGCCAGCGGTAGATGCGTTCCAGCAAGAGACCGACGATAATGAAAAGTACCGGATAAAGGGGTAAAATATAGCGCCCTGTGGCGTCCAGACTAAAACGGGTACCGAAATAGAGGGCCAGCCAGGTTATTACTTGCAGCCCCAGTAATATGAAACCCACGGGTTCAATGCCGGGCTGGTTTTCATTGGCCTTAGATCTATCAGGTTTTAAAAACCTGACAGATCTAAGACTCCGCCGGCGGGCACAGGAAATGGCATACAAAATAGCTGCCAGATAAAACAAAAATACAGGCAGGGCCAATATGGGCCAGATAATGTTCGGCGCCCACGGCTCGCGGATGCCCAAGAAACCGGGCAGGGTAAGGGCAAAAAAGGCAAAGAGTCGAAACATAAACGGGGGGACAAAGGTTGGCTGGTCGGGATTTTGAATGACCTGCAAGCCGGAAAGAGCTTGAGTCCACCACGGGAGGCTGAACAGGAAGAAGGCGGCTGCGGATAAAATGTAGTAATGCAGGCGTTTCCATTGAAAACGCCACAGAAAAAGCAGAAAGACCGGCAGCATATAAACGACCAGGATGCCAAAGGTCCAAAAGGCCAGCCCGCAGACCGCGCCAAAAATAAGCCAGCGCCACAGCCTATCGGCGTCTTCCCACAATAGGCGATAACCCAGGTAAGAGATGATGCCGCCCAAACAGATGACCACGGCGTAGAGTACGGCGGGCGTGGCCCAGGTAGTCATCAGCAGGGGGGGGAGAGCCATAAGCCATAAAACCGCCAATGAGCCTAACCGGGCGACGGGGAGCAGCCGGCGGGCCAGCAAGTAGGTAAAGAGCATCCCAATTAGATATTCCAGGCTTTGAACCAACCGCGCCACGGTAATTGTGTCGCCAAAAAAGTAGTAAAATAGAGCGGTGAAATAAGAATCGGCGCTGCCGCCATAGGCTTCACCGTAAAAAAACAGCGGGCGCTCGCCGGCCAAAATGTGGCGAGACATCAACAAAAAAATTGCCTCGTCTGAGTCAAAAGGCATACGCTGGATGGGAATGAGAAAAATTCTGAGGGCGATGGTCGCTATAAACGGAGCGCCTATCAACAAAACGAAACGCCAGGATAGGGAGTTTGACAAACGCGACCAACTTGAATGGGTGAGCATATCTCGATTATACCCTCAGGGCTGTTCAGTTCTAAGGCGTGGCATAATTTTTTAAACCGCCAAGAGCGCAAAGGACGCAAAGAATTTATAAAAATCTTGGCGATCTTGGCGTCCTTGGCGGTAAAATCACCGGCGATTGGCGAGAACTGAACAGCCC
>JAJRVO010000146.1 GCA_024277275.1 Chloroflexota bacterium | reverse complement strand
TACTCCCTACTTCATACTCCTTATCAATCTCCAAACCAATCGTCGCTTGCCCCGCCGGAAGCTGCGTCGCCCAACTCCGGCATAGATTTTTCAATCGACTCCGGGTCCTCGCCCGCTTCTAGCCGATCAACAACTTCATCAAATTCGCTGCCCAAATCTTCGCCCATCTCGCCGCTCATTTTGCGCATCCAACGGGCTATTGATTTGGGATCATTTTCATCTAATCCGGCCAGGCTACCGGGATCGGCCAGGCTTTCAAGTCGACTCTCCTCAGAACGAATCACAGCCACCTTAGAAATTAACCGTTTAAGATTGTTTCCACCGCAGCGCGGGCAAGCCGCCGCTTTAGTTTCAACTTCAGAAAAGCTCCTAAAGAAAACATTGACCCGTTTCCGGCAGTCATAACAGCCATATTCATAAATCGGCATAATTGTTTACCTCTACTCCACAAGTTGCCTCTTGGCTTGACATTGGCTCGTTCCCAAACTCCAGTTTGGGAACGAGCCAAGAGGCAACAAGAATGGGGAATTGGAAATGTACTCTTAGTTGGTGTATTATACTCTCATAACTTGAGCAAATCAAGCAAGTTTTAACAGGAGTCTGGTAGTTTCTACGACGACAACAAGGATAAAAATTTTTGCTGACAAGCTGACAAACTGACCGGCTGACAAGCTGTTTTATACAGGAGAAAATTAATTGACTCATCCCATTGACCCTTATAATCATCAAGACTTCCCCTTGCTGGTGGTGATATCCGGCCCATCTGGAGTGGGCAAGGATATGACCCTGACCCGGATGAAAGAGATGGGCTACCCTTTTCATTTTGTGGTCACGGCCACTACTCGTCCCCAGCGTCCCGATGAAGTGGACGGCGTTGATTACTTTTTTGTCTCCACCGCAGAGTTTGCCGAAATGATTGAGCAGGAGGAGTTGCTGGAGTACGCCGTAGTGTATGGCGATTACAAAGGCATCCCCAAAAAGCAGGTGCGAAAAGCCTTAGCCACCGACAAAGACGTTATTATGCGAATTGATGTGCAAGGCGCGCAGACCATCCGGCGGCTGGTGCCGGAGGCCGTTCTTATTTACCTCTCTGCCGAGTCCGAAGAGGCTCTGGTGCATCGCCTGCGCCAGCGCAAAACCGAGCCGGAAGATCAGCTTAAAATGCGCATCGCCACCGCCCGTCAGGAACAAAAACGGCTTGAACTATTTGATTACGTGGTCATCAACGCCCATGGGCAGTTGGATGAAACTTGTCGCAGGATAGCCTCTATCATCACCGCCGAGCGATGTCGAGTTAAACAAAGAGAGATTAATTTGTAGGTTTTGGTATACTCAATGAGGAGGTTGAAAAATGAATGATGCTAACTTACGTATTCGCCAACCACGTTTTGCGGATGACAGATGGTACAGTTCTAATGCCTCGCAGCTTGAGACCGATATCCAGAATTATTTAAGCGACCCCTTACCCGAACCTGACCTTAATAAGCTGGCAGGGCTTGTTGCGCCACACGCGGGCTGCTTTTTTAGCGGACACGTAGCCGGCGCCGGCTTTGCCAACCTTACCCCCGATGCTTTTGAAACCGTTATCTTGCTTGGACCCGATCATCGCGGCGTTGCTCCGGGGCAAATTTCGACGCTGGAAGTTGACGCCTGGCGCACCCCTCTGGGCGATATCCCGGTAGCGTGGGAGCTACTTGAAACGCTTCAAGCTTAGATTAATCTCAAGCTCCTTTCCAGAGACGATGAACATTCTCTGGAAATTGAATTGCCTTTTCTTCAGACAACGCTCAAGCGGTTCAAGCTGGTTCCCCTGATGATGGGGACCCACTCCCGGCGAACCTGCCGTGAGTTGGGGGCAGCCCTGGTCAAAGCTATTGGCGCTCAAGGGGAAACCGAGGGGAGCGTTCTCTTTGTCGCCAGCAGCGATTTGAGCCACTATTTTGACGATGACACCGCCCGCCAACTAGATGAAGCCACCATCCAATTCATTCTCAATTTAGACGCCGATGGCCTCATTCAACACGTCGAGGCCGGGCAGCGGCGGGGCGACCCGCTGGCCTGTGGCGCGGCGCCAATTGCTACCGTTATCCACGCCGCTCAAGCCCTGGGAGCTACGCAAACTCACCTTCTCAAATACGCCACCAGCGCCGACGTTTACCCCGACAAGTCTCGCGTTGTGGGGTATGCGGCCGTGGCTATTAGCAAGTAATGATATGTACGCAGAAATTGTTGTAAACCGCCCCATAATCAAACGGACCCGGCGCGACTTTGTCGACCTGCCGGAAGATGCCGATATTCCCTACCCCGAAACCGATACGCAGGCCGAGGACGATTCCCCTCCCGACGACAATCCGCTTGCCCTGACTTTTCACTACCACCTGCCGCCCCACCTGGCCGGCGAGATTCAAGTGGGGCATTTGGTGGCTGTGCCGTTTCGGACTCAGCAGTTGATGGGGGTAGTGGTTGGGTTAAGCGATACCTCTCCGGTGGAGAAAACCAGGCCCATTGCCGCCATCCTCGACCCCGAACCTGTGTTAACCTCTGCTCAAATCGATCTGGCTCGCTGGCTCTCCCGCGAATATATAGCTCCGCTGGCAACCTGTATCAGGTATTTTCTGCATCCCGGCTCCAACCGCAAGCCAGAAGTTATACTCAAACTTGCCTCAACAACAACTCAGGAGTCGCTTAATGCCCCGGAGCAGATTCTGCTGACCTACCTGCGCCAACATAAAGCTGTCCCGCTGGCAGAGGTCGATTTAACCGCCGCCGAGGCTTTAATTGAAAAAGGACTGGCCCGCAAAGAAGCCGCCTTAACCAAACCGCGTGTCGGCCCTAAAACTGACCGAATGGTAGAGTTACTCATCCCCCCCGATGAGGTTGAGGCTGTGTTGCCCGCGCTTGGCCGCCAATCCAAACAAGCCGACTTGTTGCTCCACCTTTCGGCGCTTGATGACCCCTTGCCTACTCTGGCCGACGTCCTCTCTACCGTGGGTTGTTCCGTGGGGCCGGCCAAAGCCCTGGCCGAAAAGGGCTGGGTCGAAATTCTCCCCAAACAGACCCGGCTCGACATCCCCCCCAAGCTGCGGGTGGGAACTATAGCCATTGATGCGCTGACCGTTTCTCCGGCGGAGCAAAAAGTGATGACCTATTTGATTGGGCAGGGGCGACCAACGCCGTTTGATGAGGTAATCGCTGCCGCAGAAGTCGATAAAAGCGTGGTTAATAACCTGGTTGAGCAAAAACTGGTTGCCCGTTTTGACGAGCCGGAGCGAGTCGCCCTTACCCTTGACTCCGCCCAGTTGCACGATGCCGTATTGCAGCTTCGCCACGCCCAAAAACACGCCGATGTTCTTAATTTGCTGACTGCTGAAGATGGGCCGGTTTGGATTGGCTGGGTTTACGCCCAGACCGAGGCCAATCTCAAAACCTTGAGAGATTTGGCCGACGCCGACCTCATCAGCATTGATGAAGCCCGCCGCTGGCGCGACCCGCTGGCCGGACATAGCTTCACCCTCGACCAGCCGCCCAGGTTGACCGCCGAGCAGCAGGCCGCGTGGCAAGAGGTCGCCCGGTATTGGCAGCCTGAACGCGATGACCGCAGG
>JAJRVO010000145.1 GCA_024277275.1 Chloroflexota bacterium | reverse complement strand
TTACCATTTACCAATTACAACGTTGAGGGACAGTTATTTAATTCTCATTACTAAGTCTTGCCGGCTAAGAAACTCAGGCAACTGTTCATCAGGCAGGTTAAGTGTTTCCCATTCAATGAGGACCTGGTCCACTTCGTCAATTGAGGCCAGTTCATCATTTAAAGTATCAAGCGTTTCCGGCGGCAGGTCCAGGGCGTCAATAAGCGCCGCCAACTCTGACGGCGGTAGGTTCAACTCAAAAACCAGGTGGGCCAGTTCGTCGGGCTGCAAATCCAGGCCCCCAATAAAATCAGCCAACTGCTCGTTAGTCATATTGGCGCTGCCTATAGCAGCGATGATTTCGCCCAGGTCATCGCCGTCCAGGCCCAGGGTGGTCAAAGTGCCGCCGGCTTGATTGCGGCGCAGCTCGCTTAGCCTGGTCAGGATAGCTTCAACCTGAACCTGGCTCAGATAGGGTCCCAGTTCACCCAAAGTAAGAATAATATCCAGGGCCGAGAGTTGCTGGCTCAACAAAATTGCCACCGGCTCGTTGTCGACAAAAATGGTTTCATCGGTGATACCGTCCCCATCTCTATCAACAAAAACCGTCAAGGGGCCAATCCCATCCCAGTTGGCCAGGTCTAACGTGATGCTGCCGTTTGGTAAAAAGGGTAGCGCGGGATTGGCAAAGATTGAGATGCCTGCGCTTGGCTCAACCAGGGCCACCACAACGCTCATCGTGCTCCCTTCTTCGACATCGGGCGCAGGTACGCTGCCGGGCAGTAGGGTCTCCACAGCGCCATCCGGTTGCTGGATAATCACCGTGCCGTCCGGTTGCGTTGTTTCCACTGTGCCGTCCGGTTACAGCATCTCTACCGTGCCGTCCGATTGCTGCCTGACTGCCGTGCCGTCAGGATACTGGAGCGTCACCGTGCCGTCCGAGGCTTCTACTTTAACCATGCCGGAAGGGAGGAACACAGTAATCCGCGTGCCGTCCGGGAGTAGTTTTTCTACCGTGCCGTCCGGGTACTGGAACTCCAGCGTGTCGTCCGGGTAAAGCAAAACAACCGTGTCATCCGATTCCGTAACCTGCGTGTCATCCGCAGAAGCGGCTGAACTATCCGCTTCCTGGCCGCCAATAACCATATTCCCTGTTTCCGGGTCAAGCGCAACATTCAGAGTCTCGCCCCCAGGTATTGTGGCGTCGCCCACCGTGGCAATTGTCGATTTACCGGCCAGTTCTGTGGTCATCTTTATCTTGGGCTTGGTCTTGTCGTTGGAGCTAAAGACCACTTGCCCGTTTTTGGGCGAGACGAAAATATCACCAAACTGACCCGAAGCCAGAGTCAAGCCATCCACGGCAAAGGCAAAACCGGCGCTGCCCATCCGCAGATTGGCGTCAGCTATTTTTTTGCCCGGTCTGGGCAGTACCCGCACTCTAAAATCAGGCTGGCCTCGCATGGTCAGGTAGGGCGCCCGGTCGTTGTACATGTAATCCTTTAACCGAACCAGCCGCCCATCCGCCATCTCGTTGATAAAACCGTCCTCGTACTGTCCCAACCGCTGGTCCTGGTCGTTCTCCACTTGTAGCAAGCCTTCATCCCCCGTCAGGGAGACAAAGGTAAAACTGGTTTTTTGCCCGCTTGGACTCTCCGTTCCACAAAATGGGCAGGTCACCGGTACATCGTACACTGAAAAGGGGATAAACATCATAGTTCGGGAGCGAGCGTCGCCTTCCCAGGCGGCCGCATCCTCAGTGGGGCTGGTTGCCGCCAGCGAGTAGCGCCAGGTGTTGGCCTTGTAATCAACCTCAATGAACAACTCTTGTCCGGGCCAGTTGTTGTCGTACACCAGGATGTGATAGAAGCCATCGCCCATATCTTGAACACCAAAGGCCAGCAGCGAATGCCCGCCGCCGTTTCGACCAAAGATACCCAGATCGACCAGCTGCCTTAGCGCCAACAACGCATCCAGCACCTCACGCGGCGTACCGTCGACACGAGACTGCCATACCTCTTCCGTCACCTGCATTGACCAATCTTTAGCAATCTGGCGCATAGCCGGCACGTTTTGGTCGATGTTGTAAGTTGTTTGGGCTGTTACGTAAAAATCGGATGGAAAGAGTTGGTCATCAAAAAAGCGGCGGCTGGCGACGGTAAATCCGGCGCAGTGACCGTCGGCCATATAATCGTTCATGGTATCGACCCACATTTGAGCCGAAGGGCTGGGGGTACAGTCTGGGCCGCTGCCGATGGCGCAAATGGCGTCGCCAAACAACTCATAGGCTTCAACCATAGTCAGGTTGCCCGCCGGAAAGCGAGTGCCGTAGTTGCAAAAGCTGAAACCGTCAGGTTCGGGGCGAAAGCCGATATCAAACATCAAGTCCGACACGGGCAAGGGCACATCTTCGCGGGGTCTAACAATGGCCTGTACCTCGGAGGCAATTGAGGAGGGGCTGCCGATAACCGCCTGCCGGATAATCTGTACTGTGTTGGGCGCCCAAGCCCGTCTGATAACATCTTGAGAAAGCAGCAGCGAGGCTAACACCAGGAACAACATGCCTAACGCAAAACTGAGGATAATTATGACAAAGAATATACGGTGCTTTGTGGAGAGTGTCATAGGCTATTCTGCTCCTGGTAGAGAGGCGGAAGATTTACATCAAATCAGGTTGGGGATGCGTAATGCAAAAAATACAACAGCGAGATATTTATTTTTCCGCATCCCCAAGTCAATGTTATTTGGCGACAACTATGTTGTATTCATTCAATGAACTGGTTTAAATAAGCATCAGTGACATACAAATAGCGGGTAATTGCCAATGCCCGGTTATTGTACCACAGATACTTCTTTTTTTTAGTCACCAAATTTTTGGGCCTTGTTCTTGTAAAAAGCAAGTTATTACCTTACCTTCTAATAATACCATACAAATGTCTCGATTAACATTACCAAACGTTACAAAAATCAGAGCGACGGTAAACTCAAAGAGTTTTGTAGATCTATCTATTATGTAACCACAACCAAGTTGACTGACGTACAAGTTTAATATAAAATGTACGTCAGTTAAATTGGTGACGGCTGGAGATACTTATGGAAAAAACAAAGCTTACCCTTAGGATTGAAAAACCAATCATTGAATCGGCCAAAGATTATGCTCAACATCACAATACAACTCTATCGCGGCTGGTCGCCGAGTTTTTACGATCTCTCAAGACAGCAGGCGCTACGTACAGTCCCCCCATTTTAGAGGAGTTGAGCGGCATTTTGCCGGCAGACGTCTCTCTGGAAGAACATCAGGCTTACCGTGAGGAAAAATATGCCCGCTAAACTTTGCGTTTTAGTTGACGCCAATGTAACGCTGGACGTTTTAGCCAAAAGAGAATCTCACTATGCTGCCTCAGCCGCTGTTTGGGCGCTGGTAGAACAAGGCGAGATTGAAGGGTTATTAGCCGCTCATACGGTAACCACCCTTCACTATCTGGTTACCAAACACCTGGACCGGCGGCAAGCCAACCTGACCATTACCAAATTGTTACAGGTATTTGGCGTGGCCACCGTTGACCAACAAGTCATCCTGAAAGCGCTAACCCTGGGCTGGAAGGATTTTGAGGATGCGGTTCAAATGGCGGCGGCGTTCAATGCCCAAGTAGATTACCTTGTCACCCGAAATCCCAAAGATTTTAAGGGTGAATTGGTTCGCGTGTTGCAGCCCGGCAATCTTATGGCCTTGTTTCCATCCTCCTGATCCTGATACAGTGTCATTCTCCAATACCTTATCGTTATACATAAGCCACGTAACTAAATGAGAAAATGCGAGGCTTTGAACGCTACCTAAGTTCAATACCTTTCAAATAAGGGCTTCCGGCAGGTCATACTGAGGTCGAAGGCCGAATCATCTCACACTAGGAGAATAACTATGGCTAACAGTAAAACCCGATTGACCGATTTACAAGCAGCGATGCAAGCTGCCAAAGTAGACCTGATAGCTATTGGCCCCACGGCCAGTATGCGCTATCTGCTGGAGTATGCCCCCCATCCTGATGAGCGGTTATGTTTGCTGCTCATCTCCCCCAAAACAGCAAAAATAGTAGTCCCCACCCTGAATGCAGAGGATGTGGCCGCCCACACCGACCTCAATCTGGAACGGTGGCCGGATGCAGAGGGGCCGCAGCAAGCCTTAAACGCAGCTCTGACAGGGCTATCCGTTGGGCGCCTGGCCATTGATGGAGCAATGCGAGCCGATTTTTTATTGCCTCTGTTGGCGGCCACTGCGCCCAAAGAGACCCTCACCGTCGAGACGTTGCTGTCCCCGCTACGGGCGCGCAAATCAGCGGAAGAGATTGAGGCGCTGGCCCTGGCTGCGGCTCAAGCCGACCGGGCGATGCAGGCGGCTATGGATGCCTGCCGACCTGGCGCAACCGAGGCCGAAGTCGCATGGGCCGCGGAGGAGGCATTTAGGAAAGATGGGGCAGAGACGGTAATGTTTACCCTGATTGCCTCAGGCCCTAACGGGGCCTTTCCGCACCACCACAGCGGCCCGCGACGGCTGCAACAATGCGATGCCATCATCATTGATATTGGGGCCAGCCTGAACGGCTACCAGTCGGACATTACCCGGATGGTCTTTTTGGGCGACCCGCCGGCTGAAATCTTGAAGGCGTATGAGGCGGTGCTGCAAGCCAATGAACGCGGTCGGGCCGCAGTTAAGCCGGGGGTTACGGCCCAAGCAGTTGATCATGCAACCCGCAGCGCTCTGGAGGCAGCCGGTTACGGCGACTACTTCATCCATCGCACCGGACACGGCCTGGGGTTAGAAACTCACGAGCCGCCGTGGATTATGGCCGGCAATGAGCAGGCGTTAGAAGAAGGAATGGTCTTTAGCGTTGAACCGGGGGTTTATTTTCCGGGGCAGTTTGGCATCCGCATTGAAGACATTGTGGCCGTCAC
>JAJRVO010000144.1 GCA_024277275.1 Chloroflexota bacterium | reverse complement strand
GGGCGAATGGTTGAGCCGGATGACGTGGTGGGTATGGCTCGTGTTGTGCTGGCCCGTCAGGGCGACCTGGCGGGACGGCAGGTAGTGGTTACGGCAGGCGGCACGCGAGAAGCGATTGATCCGGTGCGTTTTGTCAGCAATCATTCCAGCGGCAAAATGGGCTACGCCATCGCCGAGGTAGCCCGTGACCGGGGAGCCGGCGTGACCCTGATTAGCGCTGCCGGTTTGCCCGATCCATTTGGGGTCAATGTCGTCCACACCAACTCGGCGGAAAATATGCAAAAGGCGGTTATGGCATCGACGGGCCAGGCAGATGCGCTGGTTATGGCCGCCGCCGTAGCAGATTTTCGACCGGCTACCATTGTCGAACAAAAAATAAAAAAGAAAGACGACGCCGAGGGACTAACTCTGGAGATGGTGCGCAATCCCGACATTCTGGCCGGAATTGCAGCGCAGAAGGTTGGAGGAACCGGCCCGCAAGTGGTGGTGGGGTTCGCCGCCGAAACTGAGGATTTGCTGGCTAACGCGCAAAAGAAGCTGAAACGAAAAAAACTCGATTTGATTGCCGCCAATGATGTAACGGCCACCGACGCCGGTTTTGCCGTGGATACCAACCGGGTCACGTTACTTGGAGCCGACGGTTCTGTGGATGAATTACCCTTGATGAGTAAAATCGAAGTCGCCGAAGCTATTTTTGATCGCGTGGTGGGATTGCTGCAAAAATAAAGGGTTTGAGATGATTCGGCAATCGTTTAGTTTTATTCAATCGGACGAAGGACGATGGACGAACGATAAAAACTCTGTTCTATCGTTTTATTCGTCCACCGTCGTTCGTCGACAAATAGCCTAATAACCGGCCGTGCTGGTGTAACCCATCTCGTCCATAGCAGCGACCATATCTCTAAGACCGGAAAGATTGTCCTGCAAATTCTCATCCAAACGCTGAAAACGATTTTCGTTGAAATCGCCTTTGGCGATAACCAACAACATTTCGGTATGAACCGTACCCAAATCGCTGGCAATTCTGCGAATCTTCAATTCTGCCTGATTTTGGAAAGCCTGAAGTTCTTCCAGGGCGGCACGCTGTTTCTTTTTACTGTCTGCCAAGGCTCGTATATAAGTAATCTCATTCTTATTGGTTTCTAACCGTTGACGGCGTAATTGTTCAATTTCAGAAGTTACCCGGCGTAAATCACGGTTAATGTTGTGTTGCATATACAGCTTGGTAAGCGCCTGCTCCAGCCTGTTAAGGTTAACCAGCCATTCATCAACAGGCTTGATGGTTCGGTCAAGGCGGTCTCGCATTGGGCCGGGAGGACACTGTCTGGCTGTTCTTCTGATTTTTTGGGCATAATCCCTGGCTTCTCGCAATGATCTTTTAACTGTGTAAGGTAGCGAAGAAACGCTCCAATCCTGAGAGATTATCTTTAACAACTTAAGAGCCACTATACCCAAAAAGTACGTGATCGTAAAAAGCGCTCCCAAAAATAAAACAATTGCCAGGGCAAAAATCAAAACCGGCATAACCAGTTCCTTTCATCATCAAAATCCGTTAGGGCTGGGAGGCGGGAAAAATCCCCATTCTCCCATTTTAAAAATACAGTACAACAAAATTATAGCACAAAAAGGTAGACAATCGAAAAGCCAGGAAAAATCAGGATAAATTTCAATATTTCCCAACTATTCTATACGTTCTACCCTAGCAAAAAGTTGCAAACTATTGATTATGAATCGCACTGAAAAATCTACGCCGGCAACGTGGTCTAAAATAATCCTGCCCGCCTTAACCCTGACGTTTGGATTGCAAACTTTGCGCGTCCTGCTGCCCTATTTGCAGTATCTGCTGGGCGATAGATTGGGCTTAAGCTCCATCCAGTTGGGTCTGGCAGCGTTGGTTATCTTTGCTGCGGCTTTTTTAACGGGCCGGCTCAATCGGTGGTTAGGGTTACGCCGGTTGCTGCTACTGACGGCAGGGGGAGTAAGTTTGGCTCGGCTGTTGGCTCAGGTGTGGACCGGCGATCCTCTTGGCGATATGGTTCTGGCAATAATCGGCGCGACGCTGTTTATTCTTTTTTTGCCCGCTTACCTGGCCCTGGTTCACTGGCAGGGATATGAGAGCGGCAGCAGTCAACGATTTGCCCAGGCCATTTTACTGGGTCTGGCTATTGACACATCTCTGCACGGGCTTTTTCTGACCTATGATTATATCTGGCAAACTGGAACTATACCCTTGTTGCTGGCCGGAGGTCTGATGCTGGTCCAATGGGTCGCCCTACGCAACCTACAAGCCACAGCCCCGCCCCACCCAATGCCGGTAGAAGGATCATTTTTGACGACGCTGCCCTGGTTAGCTGTTGGTCCCTTTTTATTTCTACAGCTTATCATCTTTCAAAATCAGGCTCGACTGGTCGCGCTGACCGGCTGGCTGTTCCCCCTGGCCTTTGCTTGGGTGTTAATTAGTCATTTGCTTGGTCTGGGAGTTGCGACGCTGTGGCAGCCGCGCAAGATTGGCGCAGCGGTGATGGGCGCAATACTGGTCGCTGCTCTTTGGCCCATTGGAGACACTGTAGCCTTTGGTTTTGCCGTGGCTTTACTTCTGGGTCAAGTTGCGACAGCCGTGCTCATCACAACAGTTTTAAGAGGATTGGGGGAGCAGTCGGCGAGGGTATACTACACTATTGGTTCCCCTGACCAACCCAAAGAGGGGTTACGAAACAGCGCTACTATTCATGGAATGACTATGATATTAATGGTAACGCTAATCTTCGCATTTTACGTGGGCTTTAGTTTAAAAGTACCGTATCAAAATAATTGGCTGCCGCCTCTAGCCGGTCTCATCGTTGGACTGAGCGGCATAGGAGCCTCTTTTCTATTAACAAGTCCGGCGACACGGCAACCGCTGCGTCCGGCTCTGGCCCTGCCGCTTTTGCTGCTAACATTGCCCCTGATTGTCTTTTCCACCTGGCGCGCGCCATCCGACCCGGTTGCGCCACCAACGGGCGATCCCATCCGAATTATCACCTACAACATCCACAACGGCTTTAGCGCCGGCGGTCAGTTGGATATGGAAGCTTTGGCCCAGGTGATTGAAGCCGAACAACCCGATATTATCAGTTTGCAGGAGGTGTCACGAGGCTGGGTCATCAACGGCTCGCTGGATATGCTTGGCTGGCTCTCCCGGCGATTGGATATGCCCTACGTTTTTGCCCCTTCCGCCGATGCCCTCTGGGGACAAGCCATCCTCAGCCACTACCCCATTTTGCTGGCAGAAACCCATCCTCTCCCGCCCAGCAATCTTCCGATGAAGCGCAGCTTTGTCTATTTGCAGGTCGATATTGGTCGACCGCTCCCGCTGCAAGTCATCAATGCCCACCTGCACCACATCCCCGCTGACAGCAATATCAGAGTGACCCAAGTTGAAACCATGCTAGATTTCTTAGCCGCTCGCCGCTCCAATCAAATCATTTTAACCGGCGACCTGAACGCCACCCCCACCGCTCCCGAAATCCAACTGCTTTATGAACACGGCTTCCGCGATGCCGTCAT
>JAJRVO010000143.1 GCA_024277275.1 Chloroflexota bacterium | reverse complement strand
CTCAAGTTAAAGGCGGTGGCCGGTTCATACAACCCGTACTTCCCGCCAGGCCATACGCAGCGGTTAAGCGAGGGTATTAATGGTTGGGTGGCCGGCCACGGCAAAAAAATGCTCGCCAACAACGTGGCCGCCGAACCGCGCTACACCTCTTTAATTGCCGATTATACGGTGACGCAAGCCGAACTATGTTTGCCTATCAAGGTGGCCCAGGAAACAGTGGGGGTGCTTGATATTCAGAGCCAGCATCTTAATGCCTTTAGCAAAAATGACATTATGGCAATGGAAACCCTGACCAACCAAATTGCCGTAGCCATTGAAAACGCCAACCTGTATGAGGCGCTGCGGGAAGAATTGAGCGAACGCAAGCAAGCGGAAACAGAAATCCGCCGCCGCAACCAGGAACTGGCCTTACTCAATCAGGTCATTGCCGCTTGCGCTACAGAGTCGGAGCCGGAGGCCGTGTTGGAAACAGCCTGCCGCGAATTGGCCTTGTTCTTTGATGTGCCGCAGGTAACCGCCGCCCTGCTCAATACAGAGCAGACCGAGACGACGGTGGTAGCCGAGTATGTAACCGAGGACCGGCCATCCGCGCTGAATGAGATTGGCCGCGCAGCCAACAATCCATCCTGCCAATACTTGTTTACCAACAAAAAGCCACTGGTGATAAGCGATGTCCAAAACGACCTGCGCTTGACCCCGCTGCACAACCTGATGCGCCGGCGAAACGTTGTCGCTCTGCTAAAACTGCCCTTGCTTATAGAAGGAGAAGTAGCGGGCAACCTGACTTTGGAGGTGAGCGAGTTGCGTTCCTTCACTCCCGCAGAAGTTGCTTTGGCCTGGAACGTGGCCGACCAGGTAGCCGGGTCGCTGGCTCGGACTCGTTTAGCCCAACTTCACCGGCGGCTTAGTACAGCCATTGAGCAAACAGCAGAAAGTGTTATCATTACCGGCACAGAAGGCGACATTCTCTATGTCAACCCGGCTTTTGAGCAAATTAGCGGTTACAGCCGCAGCGAAGTCGCCGGTCAGAACCCGCGTATACTCAAAAGTAACCAACAAGACATCGTCTTTTACCAAAAAATGTGGGCTACTATTACTGCCGGACACGTTTGGCAAGGGCGGATAGTCAACAAAAAGAAAGACGGTAATCTTTACACCGTAGATTTTACTATTAGCCCGGTGCGAGATAGAAACGGGACTATTGTTAACTACGTGGGCGTTCAACGCGACGTGACGCAGGAACTACAATTAGAAGAGCGCTTTCGCCAGGTTGTTTCATCCATTAGCGACCATATCTATGTAACCAAAGTTGCCCAAAATGGAGAGCTTCTTAATCAGTATCTTTCGCCCAATGTTAGCGCCCTTACCGGCTACCCCCTGGAAAAATTTATGGCCGACTGGAGCTTTTGGCCTGCAACGGTAATTCACCCCGAAGATAGGGAGATGGCGGCAAATCAGGCCAAAAAGTTAACCGGGGGTCAGAATAGCGAGGCGGAATATCGCCTGGTACGGGCGGATGGGGAGATTATTTGGGTGCGCGACAGCGGCCGGGTAGAGGTTAAAAGCGGTTCCAAAATCATTTACGGGGTGGTTAGCAACATCACCGAGCGCAAACAGCACGAACGGGAGCTAGAGGCGTTGACCACTATGGCAGCCGCATTACGCGGTGGATTTACCCGCGCCGGCATTTTGCCCATCATTCTTGATCAAACGCTTGAATTGCTGCAAGTAGAGGGGGCGGCTTTGGACATGTTTGACCCGGCCGGCGACGAAACGGTGATTGAGTTGGCCCGTGGAGACTGGACCAGGACAACCGGCTTGCGTACGTCGTTGGATGAGGGGATAAGCACGCTTGTCTTGTCTGACGGGCAGCCCTATGTAAATGATAATGCGCCGGCCGACCCGCGTTTTACCCGGCCCGACCTGCTTGCCGGCCTGCACGCCGTAGCCTGCGTTCCGCTTATTGCCCAGGCCCAACCCGTTGGAGCGCTGTGGGTTGGACGCAAGCAAAGAATCAACCCCGATCAAATTCGCTTGCTAACCGCCATAGCCGATATTGCCGCCAATGCCCTTTATCGGGTCATCTTGTTTGAAGAATTACAGCGCTCAAATGAGAATTTGGCTAAAGAGCGTACGTTGTTGGCCCAGCGGGTTGAAGAACGCACTGTTGAACTGAGCAGGGCCAATGCCGAACTGGCCCGGGCCGCCCGGCTTAAGGATGAATTTTTGGCCAATATGAGCCATGAGCTGCGCACCCCGCTTAATGCCGTTTTGGGGATGTCGGAGGTTTTGCGCTTAAATGTTTATGGTGAACTTAACCAGGAGCAGCTACAAGCGTTAGGGCATATTGAAGAAGGCGGCCAACACCTGTTGGCCCTAATTAACGATATCCTTGATCTATCCAAGATTGAGGCCGGTAAAATAGAGTTGGAAATCAGGCTGGTTTCGGTTGACGACGTTTGCCGGGCCAGCCTGCGCTTTATTCAACAGGTAGCCCAAAAGAAGCAAATCAAAATCATTTCGGTTATTGATGATGATGTGGATTCTCTGCAAGGCGACGAACGCCGCCTGAAGCAGGTTTTGGTTAACCTGTTGAATAATGCCGTTAAATTTACGCCAAAGGGGGGACAGGTTGGTTTGGAGGTTAAAGGAGACAGGGCTACAGGCGCAGTTCATTTTACCATTTGGGACACCGGGATTGGAATTGCCGAGCAAGATATGGTTCATTTATTTCAGCCTTTTGTGCAGATAGATAGCGCTTTGTCACGACAGCATGAGGGTACGGGCCTGGGCTTGTCGTTGGTATCCCGTTTGGTTGATCTGCACGGCGGCGGGATTTTGGTAGAAAGCAAGGTGGGGCAAGGGAGCCGATTTACGGTGTCGCTGCCGTGGCAGGTTGGCGGAACAGAGGGGCGGGGTAGCGGCGGCCGGCACAAAAAAACGACAGAACAGCAAAATTCAAAATCCAAAATCCAAAATCCAAAATCGCCTGACCCCTGCCTGGTGTTGCTGGCTGAAGACAACGAGACCAACATTGTTACGGTTAAAGACTTTCTACAATCCAGAGGCCACCGGGTTATTGTTGCCAGAAGCGGCGCTGAAGCCATTGAGCGAGCCAAAGCTGACCGGCCGGATATTATCTTAATGGATATCCAAATGCCGGGTATGGACGGACTGGAGACAACTCGGCGCATCCGTGCCGATGACACGTCCGGCATCGCTGCTACTCCCATTATTGCTCTAACCGCGCTGGCTATGCCCGGAGACCGGGAACGCTGTTTAAAAGCGGGCGCTGATGATTATTTGAGTAAACCAATCAGCTTGATCAAGCTATTAAAAATAATTGAACTGCGTGCCTGTCCGGCTAGTTAATTAGATTCAATTGCCATTCATCACAATGGGTAAGGAGGTGTAAAAGATTTGGGTCTGAGTGACCTCGATTTCTTGCTCTGCAAAATTTACTTCCACGTTACCATCGGCATCGGTGGCGCGGGCTTCAATGAGATACGTTCCGGGGTCAAGGGTGTTGATGACCTGGGCAAAGGGTTCGTAGTCGCTATCAAATGCGCCGTCTTGAGCGGTAAAAAATTGCCACGGCCCGCCGCCGACCCGGTATTCAACATTGGCAATAGCTCAACCTTGTAAATGATAAGCCACACCTTTAACAGTAACCGAGTCGTAGCTGGAAAATGAAGCAATTGAGTGGTCAAGCTGTGTATCTAAGCCGCCGTCAATTGGATCAAGAATGGTGATGGTAGTGGCGGCATAAACCTCGGACACATTGCCGGCAGAGTCCAGGGCAGCCACCTCTAGCGTGTGCAGGCCGGTTAAAAGCGAGGCGATTGTAAAGTTGTAGGGTTCAACCGGGCTATCAAAGGCGCCGTCTGTGGCTGTGGACGGCTGCCAATTACCGCCATCAATACGATATTGCACGTTAGTTAAGGTGTTGATGGTTACGTTGGTGTGGTTGGGAGAAGGATAAGGGGTAATTTCAGCCGAACCGCTAACGGTGACAGTGTTGCCGTCTTGAGAAATGGCGCTTGTGCTAACCGGCAGTTCGGTGTCAAGCGGGTCCAGAATATTGTCGCCATCGGTATCGCGCCAGCCTATCTGTCCGGCGGCATAAGAGTCAATAGACTTGGTAAGGTAAGGAACTATTTGACCGCGCATTATGCTACTTACGTTTGAAGCGCAACTGCCGTACTGGCTATTCTGATTTTGAACGTTTAGATACCCTGAGCGACTGGTGCAGGGCTGGTAGGCGCCTGAGTATTGGTCTAGCGCATAAAAGATGTGTCCCATCTCGTGAGCGGCAACGGCGTCCATATTGGCGGGGCCGTAGCCGTTGTTGCCGGAGGTCATCACCATAAATGGCCCGCCCAGGTAAGCGTAGGCAAAATAATAATCGCTAAAGTAGTTGTCCGGGTCGTTTGCGCTATCGACTACAAAGATAGTAAAGGCCCAATCGGTTTGATGGGCGGCGCGCAGAGCGTTGTTGTAATCGCGTACACGGGTAAAGTAGGATGATGCGCTATATCCCAGAGCGCCCATAGCATCGGCAATCCAATACTGCTGGTCATAGTAGGGCCGAGTAATTGGCTCTACCCCGGTGGGCAGCGGGTTAGAATAATGATCGTCGTAAACAAAGCTAAGATTGGCGCGTGGCTCTAAATTGGACCACCAATTTAGAGCGGCCACAATCTTGTTAAAAACCTGTTGTTTTTCATCGGAGGTCCAATTTTCGGTAGAAGCGTCTACGCTACCGTTACTCTCAACCAACACAATGCCGACGGCCACGGAACCGGTCATAAACTCGCTGGTCTGGTAGTAGCCGGGGGTAACGGATGCGTTAGCGGCGACGCCCAGTTCATCAGCCGGCGGTAAATCGGGGGCAATTAAGGCGTCATTGTGGTCATCGGAATTGCCGGTAGCCGCCAAACTGACCTCTGAGACCGCAACCGGGGGAGCAATCAGGCTATTCCACACACCGGCGTAGCGACGGGCGTTGGGGCCGTAAATATCCACCGTAGACAACTCTACCGGCTGGGTAGTGACAAGAGCCACTTCGGGGAGAGTTGTCAATTGTTGGGCGGTGTTGGGCGTTATGTTGGCGATGATGGCTTGATAGGGAAAGGTATGAGTGACGCGCCCCTCACCAGCTTTGATAAGGGCCTGCGCTTGAGCCAGTTGTTGGGCTGTGCTGTTCTCTATATTAAACAAGACAAAAGTTTGTGTTAACGCCAAACTCTGAGCCTGAATAGTATGTGGCGGAGTCCAGAGGCCGAAAATGATGACTGCAAAAAGGATTAAATTTAGTTTTTTAGTTTTTTTGCTCATAATCGTCACATCCTGATTTCTAACTCTTATAGTAGAAGAAAATGGACGTGAAATATATAAAGGTAATGTTCAGGTTGTGTTCGAGTTTCGTTTGAAAAGTTGAAAGAAGTTTGAAGGAGAAATTTTGCGGACCACAAACAAAAAATCCGCCCACAAACCCAGAGATTTTTGAGCGAATAAAAAATAGCGGTAATTGATTATCTGGTTTTTATTAAACAGAAAATTTGGATTACATAGAACTGAGGTTCAAAATGGACAGAAACCCCATTAGAATTTTGTTAATTGAAGATAATCCAGACGACGCTCGCCTGCTCCAGGAATTTCTGAAAGAAGCTGCGTCGACCCGGTTTGAATTGGCGCATGCTGACCGGCTGACCGTGGGGTTGCAACGTCTGGATGAAGAGGTTTTTGATGTGCTGCTGCTAGACCTGGGCCTGCCTGATAGCCGGGGATTGGCAACCTTTAATCAGGCGTACGCCTATGCGCCAGGCATTCCCATTATTGTACTGGCCGGGTTAGATGACGATAAGCTGGCCGTACAGGCCGTGCAGGCCGGAGCGCAGGATTACCTGGTTAAAAGCCAGCTAGATGGCAACCTGTTGGCGCGAGCCATGCACTATGCCATTGAACGGCAGCGCTTATATCTGGATGTGCAGCGAAAAACGAGCGCCTTGCTGTATAGCGAAGCTCGTTTTCACAATATGATTGAACACAACGCCGATAGCATTGTTATTGTAGATAGAAATGGTCTAATTTGTTTTGTCAACCCGGCGACTGAAACCCTTTTTGGCCGTAGCGCGCAGGAGCTTGTGGGAGACCAATTCCATTTTTCTCTTAAGCCAGATACCACAACAGAGATTGAAATCACTCGCAATGGTAAATGCCGCACCACCGCCATAGTTGAAATGCGTGTGGTAGAAACAGAATGGGACGACCACACGGTTTACATGGCCTCGCTGCGCGATATTACCGAGCGCAAGCAAACGCAAGAGGCGCTGCAACGCAGCCAGGCAGAGTGGCAAAGCACCTTTAATGCTATGTCCGACTGGGTTAGCCTGCTGGATGTAGAAACCGGACAAATAATGCGCTCTAACCGCAGAAGCGATGAATTTGTTGGGATACCCCTGGCAAGCGTAATTGGACAAGCCTGTTACAAGGTAGTTCACGACACAGAAGATCCAATCCCCGACTGTCCTCTGGCAACAATGCTCAATACTCGCCGGCGAGAAAGTATTGAACTTGAGATGCCGCCGGGTAGCAACTGCTGGATAATGGTAACGGTAGACCCGGTGACGGATGAGGATGGAAACCTTGTCAGTGCGGTCCACATTGTCCGCAATATCACAAAACGCAAACAGACCGAAAAAACACTACAAGAGTACTCAGAGCGACTTGAAGAAATGGTAGCCGAACGAACGCAAGCTCTTGAAGCAGCCCAAGAGCAATTAGTTCGCCGGGAGAAGCTGGTTGTGCTGGGCCAACTGGCCGGTGGTGTGGCCCATGAACTACGCAACCCCTTGGGGGCAATTGGCAACGCCACCTATTATCTCAATATGGCCCTGGAAACGCCGGAAGCGGACGTAAAGGAAACTTTAGAAATCCTGGAAAAAGAGGTGGAAACATCTGAAGCAATCATCAATAGCTTGCTTGATTTTGCCAGAACCAGCCCGCCGTTGCTGTATCAGGTGGATATTAATAACCTGCTTCAAGAGGCAATAAATCGTATCTCTGCGCCGGCAGGCGTTGAAGTGATTAGCCGTTTGGACAACACATTGCCTTCCATCCAGGCCGACCCAAATCACCTGAAGCCAGTCTTTGAAAACCTCATCCGCAACGCCATCCAGGCTATGTCGCCGCCCTACGGAACTACAAAAGGCCGGTTGGTAGTTAAGTCTGCATTAGCAGAACCGGGGTGGGTAGCTGTTTCTTTTGTTGATACTGGGGTAGGCATACCTAAGGAGAATCTGGAAAAGGTATTTGAACCGCTCTTTACCACCAGAGCCAAAGGCATTGGCCTGGGCCTGGCTTTGGCCAAGAGTCTGATAGAGGGGCACGGCGGCACCCTTAAGGTAGAAAGCGAAGAAGGCCGGGGCAGCGCCTTTGTAATCACCCTGCCTATCAAAGATGTGGTACCATAAATAACCCAAGTTGCTACTTGGCCAACCAACAGTCAGAAAATCAATGATTCAGCGCCAAGTAAGCCAGAAGTAAGAAGTATGGAGTAGGGAGTATGAAGATTTTACCCCTAATCCCTACTGCTTACTTCCTACTCCCCGGTTTGATGATACAGGTGGCAACTTGAGTTAAATAGTTAAAAATTAGCGCGTTGATTTGCGCAAATGGTGCAAACTGTTATCCTGATGGTATGACAAATCATTTTCAAGAATCAGGAACGTTGCCGGTACCCGGCTTGGTTGGGCGGGCGGTGCGAATTGTCGTTGGTTCGTTATTGCTGCTCTTGCTGGGTACTATCTTGGTCAACTATCAGTTGGGCCAGGCTGTGCCTCTAAATAACAAGTTGTGGTGGTTAGGCGTAGCCTGCGCTATTTACTTTTTGCCTTCGGTAAGCTATGTCCCATTTGGGCGTGAACCCAACAACCAGGTCCAAACCATTGTTGCAATCCTGGCGATTGTGGCCGGATTTGTGGACTTGTCCCAAGCGGGGCGTTTTTTGGGATCAACTTTGGCTTTACTGTTGATGGCATTGATGACTTATACCAATGGAGTCGGGGGGCTGTCTTATGTGTTGGCCGGGCTATGGGCGGTTCCCGGCTGAGAGATGAGAGCCATTCCCCACGTGCTGGGGCGACTCTTTAAGCGGAAAACCCGAGAACGCTACTGAACCGTAGGCTTATCCCGCCTGGATCGGTGGGAAAGCGATTTGGAGCAGAAACAAAGAGAGGGTTGACAAGGTCCAAATCCGACGAAAGACGAATGAACAACGCTTGAACTTTACGTTTTTTTTACCGTCTGTCGTTGGTCATTCGTCAAAAGTAAAACGTTAATTCCCGTGTCCAATAAACCACCCCGCCTTACCTGATGTTTATTGTGAGTCGTTTTTTTGAAGCGGCAAACGAGAGCTTTTGCCGTTGGTTGATGTCAATAGAGACATCTCGGCCACTGTCTCGGTGAGGCGGGCATAATCAACTGCCCCTCGGCTGCGAGGCGCGTACTCAAAAATGGTTTTGCCCTGGCCTGGCGCCTCTGATAGCTGGGTGTCGTCCCGGATTGGCCGTGTCACTCGCGGTCCCAAATCTTTAAGAAGTTTCATCACCTGTTTGCTCACCCGGCGGCGCGGGTCGTACATAGTGGGAATAACCAGCCGAATGGTGGCTGCCCGGCCCAAAGTACGGCTAATATTCTGCAAATAACCTATAAATTGCTCCGCGCCGGCCATCGCCAGCATTTCCATTGAAACAGGAATAAAGACCTCGTCGACGTAAACAATAGAGTTGATGGTTAACAGTGACAGAGATGGGGCGCAGTCCAGAAGTTGATAATCGTAATCGTTTAATCCGCTGAATATTTCCTCAAAAACCTCTTCGCGGGCCATTTCCAGAACCATTCGTTGTTGAACCTTAAACAGGGCCAGGCTGCTGGGTAACAGGTCAACATTTTTTCTGGCCGGGATAATACACTCTTCCACTTTAGCTTTGCGGACCAGTACATCGGACAGTGATTTTTTGTAATCGGTTATGCCCAGAGATATGGAAAGATTGGCCTGGGTATCGGTATCGATAAGTAAGACCCGATGGCCTCGCAAGGCCAGGGCTGCACCCAGGTTTACGCATGTGGTTGTTTTGCCTATCCCGCCTTTAAAACCCAAAATCGCTATTTTACGCATAATATTTCCTGCTGCACCATTTTTTTCTAGAATTTTTGTGTCTTTTCAAAATCCTGGGGGCATTAACCCACAATGGAAGGTTGGAAGGTTGGTAAAACTGTCCAATCTTCCAGGATGTCAGTAACCCCGAATATATTGAAAGGTCACAATTTTTTTGAAATGGATTTGAGGGGTAAGACCTGCCAGACTTATATAGTAAATGGCAGGTATTGTCATTTTCCACATCCCCTTAATACCCGGCAGGTTTAACTTCTCTTACCCCTCAAATCCACGTCTGGGTGTGACGCTGCACCCTCAATTTTCTTTGGTAAAATTGCTGGTACCAGGGCCCCATTATAACATTTCGTTTCTCTTTATGTCAAGGGTTTTGCAAAATGTAAAGGTTCGATCTGTTGACGCTTGTTGTGTCAACAGCGACAATTATAAATCCCGCCTGACCAAATCCTCAAACGTTTCTCGACGTTGGACCAATGTAACCTCATCCCCGTCAATAAAAATGACCGCCGGTTTGCGAGCGCCGTTGTAATTACTGCTCATTGCCAACTGGTAGGCCCCGGCGGTTGGTACAGCTAAAATATCTCCTGGCGTTGCCACCGGCAGCTTGACGGCCTGGATTAACACATCCCCCGACTCGCAAAATGGACCGGCTACGGCCACGGTTTCTGTTTCCGGCTCACCGGCTCGATTAGCCAGCAAGGCCGTGTATTGGGCCTGGTACAGCGCCGGGCGTGGATTATCGGACAGCCCGCCGTCGATGCTGACGTATGTTCGCACGCCCGGTATAACCTTCCGCCCGCCGACGGTGTAAAGGGCCACGCCTGCTTGAGCCACCAGCGAGCGTCCCGGCTCCAGGATCAACGTCGGTAAAGGCAAATTTCTTTTTCGACACACTGCCTCAACAACTGCGACCAACCCGGTCACAAATTGTTCGACCGGCACTGGAGCGTCGGTTGGGTGGTAGCGTATCCCCCATCCGCCACCGGGACAAAGCTCTTGTAATTCCCAGCCGTGCTTTTCGCGTAGCGAGCTGGCTAAATCAAGCAGCTTCTCAATTGCATCGGCAACGGGTTCGGCGTCGTGAAAGTGTGAGCCGAGGTGAACGTGCAGGCCGGTCAACTGAAGAGGCGATTGATTTGCCTCTGCCAAAATTTGTTCGGCGATAGCCTCCGCTTCGTCAATAGGGAACCCGAATTTGCTGTCGGCGGTGCCGGTTACGGTGTAGCGGTGGTGCGTGTCAACGCCCACATTGGGTGTGATGCGCAGCCATATCTTAACCTGCTGCTGTCGTTCAGCGGCCATTTTAGCCAGCAGGTCAAGTTCATTGGTGTTATCCACTACAATGCGGCCTACCCCGGCCTTAAGCGCCTCGCTCATATCGAGCGGGGTTTTGTTGTTGCCGTGCATGTGCATATTAGCAGGTTTGGCCCCACCCTGCCGGGCAATAAAAATTTCTCCGGCTGAGGCCACATCCAATCCCACGCTTTCATTTGTCATCAAACGAGCCAGGGCGGTGCATTGAAAGGCTTTGCTGGCGTAGGTTAAGCGCGACTCGTCGGGATAAGCGGCCAATCCCCGCCGGTAGGCTGCAATCTGGCGACGGATTGTGCCAACGTCGTACACGTACAGCGGCGTCCCAAATTGAGCGACCAGGTCCGTAACGCGATGACCGCGCAGGGTGAGGCAGCCGTCGGGGTTTACTGTTGTGGCCTGGGGAAAGAGTGATAATTTGTCAGGCATAGAAACTCCTATGAAACCAATGAACAATTAACAATGAGCAATGAACAAAAATCACCCCTGCACCGCTGCACCCTTGCACCCCTGCTGTTGGGTTGCATCAGGTGCGTGTGAAGCCCCGCTTCATAGGCGGCTCCTTTACCGCAAGAATGTAACCGTTCACCCCCTCGTTCCAATGCTCTGCGCCGGTTTGCACGGGGGACGTTGCTTATGCATTACCACGCAGGAGTGTGGTACGAGAGGGGTGAAATGGTGTGGGTGTGTTTCAAATGAGTCAAAAAGCGCCGCAGGCCGGGGGGCTTGGGGGGTAGCTCCCCCCAATTTCTCCCCTCTCCGACTCAAATGAAACACACCCAAATGGTTTCGCAAGAATCGGGTGGATTTATGCCGGTAAGTATCGTATATTAGCGTTATTCAAGCAAAATTGGACTCATCAAACTTTGACAAATTGGCCTTTGACAAATTGGCCTTGTTATCGTAAAATATCCTATATATTGATTAAAAAACAGGATAATTTACGGATAATAGGATGATTTGCCGTATGATAGACGAAATTGACCAACAAATTGTAACTTTACTACAACAGGATGCGCGCCTTTCAAATGCGGCCATAGCCGAAAAAGTCGGCCTGACCTCTTCCACGGTACATGAGCGCGTGAAGAAGTTGGAGCGTAAAGGAGTTATCAAGGGTTACGTCGCCGTGGTAGACCCAGAGGCTCTGGGCAAGTCGATTACCGCTTTTATTCGGCTGGCGGTGGGATCGGCTACTACCGAAAGTTACATCGAGTCGAAAGATAACATTATGGATGTTAGTCTGGCTGATCCGAATATATTGGAGTGCCACGGCGTGGCGGGTGAGGATTGTTACGTGTTAAAGGTTCGGGTTGCCAGTCCCAAGGAGTTAGAAAAGTTAATTGAGGAGATTCGCTGCCGGGCCAATGTTTGGCGCTCAACAACCAGCATTGTGCTGACTACGTTTAAGGAAGGTTCTTTAGTTGTACCCGCAACGGGTGACTAACTCAGGGCTGTTCAGTTCTCACCAATCGCTGGTGATTTTACCGCCAAGAACGCCAAGATCGCCAAGATTTTTATAAATTCTTTGCGTCCCTGGCTTTCTTGGCGGTTCAAAAAATACACCGCATCTTAGAACTGAACAACCCTGGTGACTAACTGGTGGAGGAGATGCATTATGGGATTTGTAAGTACAGATATGAAGACAATTGCTTACATTGAGAGCGAGGCCGAGTTTGGCCGGGCCAAAACGAGGGGGTTTTGGGAAGTTTTGTTCAGCTTGATAACAGGTCGCTGCGCCTGTTTGCACGCCTTTGCCGATGCGGTGGTAGAATCAGAGTCTTATCAAACGGTTGACCTGGGCTTGCAAGATATTCCTGTTGACAAAATTGTAGGCAGCGTTGGCCGTAACCAGGATTTTACCCGTCACTTTTTGCCTCGGCTCAGCGATGGGATTGGGAAGGACCGCTGGCGCACAATCTATACCCTGGCCATAACGGGCGTAGGCTTTCCGCCGGTAGAGGTATACAAAATTGGACAGAACTATTTTGTGAGGGATGGGCATCATCGGATTTCTGTGGCCCGATATTTGGGATGGGAAACAGTTCAGGCCAACGTAGTGGAGTTATTGTTACCCGCTACTTGCCTTTCTGCTGCTGACAACTCGTTTGATTTAGCTAATGGAGTAGAATTATGTACTCAGCCGTAATTGACCAACCTGGAAGTTATCTAAACATGGCGACGCCTATGCTTCGTCTTGTTTTGTATAAAGGAGAGGTGTGTCGCTTGCCTCAAGATTGTAAAGGTATTAAAGTTTTATCAGGCAATGCCTGGGTCACTGTTACCGGCAAGGATATCACCTTAGCTCAGGGCGAGAAAAAATCATTCATCTCCGATAAAGATTTTATCCTGGTATCCACGCTGCGCCATTCTCCGCTGGTTTTTGAGGCCTGGGGCGACAGTTACAAAAAAATTAAGGAAAAGCGGGCATGAGAAATTTTTTGTGGCTTGTATTATTAGCTTCCTTGTGGGGGCCATCATTTCTGTTTATTAAAATAGCCGTAGAAGATATCCCGCCGCTAACAATGGTGGTGGGCCGGGTAGGGGTGGCTGCGACGCTGCTTTACCTTATTCTGCGTATGCAGGGGCGCAATCTGCCTAAATTTGGCGTGACCTGGAAACATTTTGCCTTTATGGCTTTTTTTCAAAACGCTTTGCCTTTTGCCTTGTTTAACTGGGGTGAGCAGCATATCGACAGCGCCCTGGCGGCTATTCTCAACGGGACAACCCCTCTCTTTACCATTATTTTGGCTCACATTTTTGCAGACGACGACCGATTGACGCCGGCCAAAGTGTTGGGTGTTTTGGTGGGTTTTGGAGGGTTATTGTTGTTGATTGCGCCCTCGCTGCTTGAGGGTATGCAAGCCACAACCTGGGGTTTACTTGCGGTAGCAATAGCGGCGGCTTGCTATGGCATAGCCATTGTCTACTCTCGGGTTAATTTGCGCGGGTTGCCGCCCCTGGTTGCGCCGACGGCTCAATTGGGGTTAGCCGCTCTCTTTGTTCTGCCGCTGTCGCTATTTATTGAGCAGCCATTTAGCTTGCCTGCCCCTTCACTGGCTGCGCTTGGCTCGCTGGTTACTCTGGCTGTTTTTGGAACGGCTTTGGCCTTTCTGATTTTTTACCACATCATTGAGCGCGTCAGCGCAAGTTACGTTTCAATGGTTACGTATATGGTTCCTGTATTTGGCGTAATTTTGGGTGTGTTGGTTCTTAACGAGCAGTTGGGGTGGAACGCCTACGCCGGTTGTGCCCTGATTCTAGCCGGGGTGATGATTGTTAACGGGGTTTTTGACAGGTCTATTACCTGGCTGCGTCGTCCTGTGGATGCGGCGATTCAACCGTAAATTCTGTGAGGGTTTAGTTCCCATGTATATCTCACTTTGGAAAGTTTATCAGGAAAGCAACGCCGTTATCTGTGTTTACTTCAAGGCTGCCTCTTAGCCTACATTTCGCACATTAAAAAATGAATAGATGAACAGAAAAAATGCCATTTATGAAGCGGAGTACCCCATAAAATGGTAAAACTGACCCATTTCCGGGGGCAAATGCTACATTTGCCTCCGGGTGGGTT
>JAJRVO010000142.1 GCA_024277275.1 Chloroflexota bacterium | reverse complement strand
CTTCCTACTTCCCGCCTGTTTGGTTCTGGCTTGTCCAGGTTAGGGAGTAACGTAAGTAGTTTCTAGTCTAGAAATTAAAAATGTCTTGTTAATTTTCTTGCTTACGCCACCTGGCTACAGTTTAAATGTCTATCTCCACGTTTATTAGAGTTTCTGTCTCCCAAAAATAAATACCATTCTGTGGCAGATTATAAAGGTAAACATTATTATAGTCAAAAAGCATTAAATCACTGACTCCCAATCTCAGAACAAACCCATTTATCACTTGACCCTATATACGGGGGTAGATGTCCATAGACCCTACTACAGGTGTAATCGTTCACCCCCCTCGTTCTTCATGAGGGTAACATAGCCCCTTGTGGACGGGCACAAGGCCCTATGCTACATCATTAAGCCCTTAACACCATTGCCTCTCAAGGGGGGGGACGATTACCTACAGGTAGTGATGCCCTGCTTATCACTACCTGAGATTGACAATCGGGGAAAAGGAGCGGCTTGAAGAGCTTTCTGGCCTAAGACGACGGCAGGTTGTCTAAAATAGTTTCATTGCCGGGGCGATCGCTGATGTTTTGTCCAATGAAAGACCAAAAAATTTGACCCGATTTGTTGATGACAAACACAGATGGCGTGGCAACCCCATCCCCCAGCAGGTTATATACCCCGTATGCATCGGCAACGCTGTGGTCTGAATCGGCTAAAACGGGATAAGATACTTTAGCGCCATCGACCGACGCCTGCGCCCCGGCCTGATCTTGCACCGCGATAGTTACAATTTCAGCCCCGGCATTTCGAAACCGACCCAAATCCGTTTCCAACTGGCCCAGTTGGTTAAGGCAAATGCCTCAGGTATAGCCCCGATAAAAAACAAGAACCACATTGCTCTTGTCCCGGTAATCTTGTAAGGAAACAGAGTTCCCATCGGCTGAGACCAGAGTAAAGTCGGGAGCGGTGGGCAAATCGGCCATCGGATGGGTAGCGCTCTGCTCATCGCCGGACATACTTGAATCATCATCATCTTCTTCTTCAGCAGCAGCAGGAGGTTGCTCAACCGAAGCCACGGGGGGCGGCAGCAGGGGAGCCAGGTAGCTGTCAATCAAGGCTTCGTCCAGGGGGCCAATGTGCCGGGCGGCCACAACACCATTGGCATCCACAAAAATGGTGGTCGGTAATCCGCGCACCTCGTAGGCAATGTTGCTGATACTGCCATCCTCATCAAGCGCTATCGGAAAAGTCAGGCCCAGCTCTTTAACAAAAGCCTCTACCATACCCACGCCTTCTTTAACATCAACGGCTATAAAGCCTATCTCATCGCTACGCGCAGAATAAACGGCTTGCAAAGCGGGCAACTCCCGGCGACAGGGAGGACACCAGGTAGCCCAAAAATTAATAATGGTTGGCTTGCCTCTAAAATCGCTCAATGTCAGCGACCCACCACCAAGTTGGGGCAGGGTAAAGTCCGGTGCGGCGTTTTGGGCGTAGGGGGCCGTGGGCATGTCGGGCGGCGGAGCAGGTGGATTTTGGATTTTGGATTTTGGATTTTGGATTTCGCTCTCTTCAGTTTCATTTAGAGTTTGTTCTGAATTTGCGAACGGAGAGGGGGTTGGATTTTGGGCGGGGGTGGGAGATTGTTCATTGTTAATTGCTAATTGCTCATTGCTCATTGTAGGTGTGTCGACCAAAGCGTGATACAGGCTAATTTCTGCCGAGGCGCGGGACCGGATGAGCCAGGCGTCAACATCGTCTTCTTGCGCTGCCAGTTGGTTTAGGGCTGTTTCCACCTGAATCAGACGACCGACCCGCTCGGTTAAATCGACGCGATTAAGGTTGGCTGCTACCAGAGCAGACTCAATTGATTCAGCAGTGACATTCCAGGCGGTTGTCAACGTCAAAATCCGGGTTTCAACTTCTTCGGCAGTCGGGGCTGGAGTTTCGCTTGCTCCTTCAAGCACAACAATTTCGTTGACCAGTCTATCCAGCGTTTCTTCGGCGGTAGGGATGGGTTGAAAGACCAGACGACTCATAACGGCGTCAAGCCGGGTCGCTTGCTGCCAGGCTTGTTTGGTGATAACCTCGTCATTCACGGTGGCCACAACCTCATCGCTACCGCTTGAATCAGACGCGGTTACTTCTGAGCTGTTGGGCTGTTGGGCCGGTTGTGGCTCAACCTGACCGTGCTCGACCTCGGGCGGCGCTGCCGGAGCGGCCATCCAGCTCATTAATAATAAAAAACCGCCGGTAGCTACAATAGCTATCACCAAAACCAGGATAATTGATTGAAGTCGTTTATTTAAAAAATCAGGAAGCTTCACAATCTTACCGCCTTTCACATTTCGGATTGCCGGTTAGTCAAATAAAGAGATAAACAAGGGCAAATCCGACTCAAATATACCCGGTATTATATCATAGCGCGGCAAGCCGCAAATTAACAATGAGCAATTAACAATGAACAAATGATTCTCGCGGATAACGCAAATGTTGCGAGGTAATACTATAGAGCGCGTCAGATAAAATATTTGCTCAACACGTAAAACTTGACTCTTGGACGTGTAGGTGTAATATACCTAGTTGCGATTTGTCATTAGTTGCGTTTTTTCTTGGGAAGGAAAATTTAACGCAATTCGTAACTATTCAGGCGCTTCCGCCAGATGCTTTGTGGGCTGGTGATTAGTAAATAGTAATTAGTAATTGGGTCTAATTAACTACTATTTACTTAAGTGAAACGGCTTACCAATTACCTGTTTTAACGCATAACATCTTGCTCAGGCTAAATAGTTGTTACGATATCTTTTTTGTTAAAGGGAGAAATATAGTGGCTCAATTGGGTGAGATGCTCAGAGCGGCGCGTGAGGAATATGGTCTGACCCTGGAAGAGGTAGAAGCAGCAATCCACATCCGGCGGCATCTTCTGGAGGCGCTTGAAGAAAACGACCTAAAAGCTTTCCCTTCGCCAATTATTGCCCGTGGTTTGATTCGTAATTATGCCCGCTACTTAAACCTGGACCCAATAGAGGCTTTAAAACTGTACGACGGCAACGGAACTGTGCCGGTTAAAGGTCAACGCCTCACCCCCGATGGTATCCAGTTTATGAACCTCTCGATGACCCCTCGCTCTTTTATTAATTGGGAGTTTATTTTTGGGATTGTGCTTGGCTTTGTAATTATCGGTGGAGGGGCTTATCTTTACCTGTTTTATGGTTCCTTGCTTCAAATCGGCGCTATTCCGGCCACGCCCACAAAAACCCCCAGGGTAACCGGCGTTACAGAAGACGCCGCCCTATTGCTACCTACCGTAACTCCGCCGCCAACCAACACCTCCACCCCCATTCCTCCTACAGACACGCCTACCCCCGTAATTTATACCGGAGTAAGCGTAGAGTTAGTCATCAAACAACCTTCATGGATACAGATTTTAGCCGACGATGTAAAGGTCTTTGAAGGCATTCTCCAGGCCAGTGAAAACAGAAGTTGGAGCGGTCAACAACGCGTGGCTATCCGAGCCGGAAACGGCGGGGGAGTAGAAGTGATTGTCAACGGGGTCAACCGGGGCTTAATGGGAGCCGAAGGCCAGGTGGTTGACCAGATATGGGAAAAAGTAGATAACCCGGCAGCTTTGCCCCCTCAATCTGCTCCAACGCAACCACTCTTCAGTGAACCAACCCCAAGCGCAACGCCGAGTCAGTAGTTAGTGGTTAGTGGTTAGTGGTTAGTGGTTAGTGGTTAGTGGTTAGTGGTTAGTCGTCCAGCGATTCATCACAAATGGTGTAAAACCCACAAGCGGCACACTTGCCAAGCTGATTGTGGCTGCGTTCCACATCTTCGACCAGCCACGCATGGCGTATGCCGATTAGGGTATCGAGCAATTCACTTCGCAGTTCCCGGTTAAAATCAACCTCATAAAGCGCATCGGCATATTTTAGCAAGCCGTGGGGGGGTGTTTGACCACTGGTCTCTTCAATCAATAAGCAATAGGCGGCTAATTGAAGAAGATGTCCCAGGTAAGGCACCTGGGGAGAGGGGCCAGATTTAACCTCTATCGGAATTAAGCCTTGCGCTGTTTCAACCACATAATCGGGCTTGCCGACCAAGCGATAAGTAGCCGAATAAAGAGGCTTGGCGGCAGGTTGCCAATCCTGGCTGTGCGTGTCAGCATAAATTAAGCGACCCGTGGGCAAGCCTGTTTTACGCTGCAAAGTTGTTCCCCGTTTAACCGAGAACCACCCCAACGCAAGAAAAATCATAGCCAATACAAAGAGCCAGAGCATACTTTTTCCAATTTTGGATTTTAGATTTTGGATTTTGGATTTTGGATTTTGG
>JAJRVO010000141.1 GCA_024277275.1 Chloroflexota bacterium | reverse complement strand
CTGGTTAACGCCGGTAAATTAGGCGCTTACTATGCTTACCTGGCCGATGGCAGCGAAGGCTGGTTGGTTTACCAAAACACCATTTTTCAACTTGCCCGGCTGGTCATTCAAACTGAAAAAGGAAATCCGCTAGATGTTGGCTGGGTATTGCTGCACCATTTACACTCTGAACACCCGGCCCAAGACACAAAAACCGAGAATCTCCCCCTGGATGACCCACACTGGCCCGCCTTTAAAGAAATGGGCTACCTTAAAGAGTTTACCCGCAACGAGATGTTACTTGCTCTTAACGAGGAGAATCAATGAACAAACAAATCCTGGGAAATACCGATCTTAACGTGTCTTGCCTCTGCTTAGGCACAATGACTATGGGGTGGACATCCGGCAAAGAGGACTCTTTTGCCGTTATGGACTACGCCTTAGAACATGGCATAAATTTCTTTGATACGGCGGATATCTATTCCATGTGGGCTGAAGGCAACGATGGCGGCGTAGCCGAAACGTGGATTGGCGAGTGGTTAAACCTGCGCCAAACCCGCGATAAGGTTATAATTGCCACCAAAGCCAGGGGCCGTATGTGGGATGGCCCGGACGGCGAAGGTCTGAGTCGAGCGCACCTGATGCAAGCGGTAGAAGATAGCCTGCGCCGTCTTCAGGTAGAAACCATTGATCTTTACCAAAGCCACTGGCCGGATGAGTCAACCTCGCTGGAAGAAACTTTCCGCGCTTTTGAAGATATGGTGCAGCAGGGTAAGGTTCGTTACTTGGGGTGCTCTAACCATACCCCAGCGCAACTTAAGGAAACGTTGAATATTTGCGCCGCTCACAACTTGCCCCGGTACCAGTCGTTGCAGCCTCACTATAACCTGGTTCATCGCCACGAGTACGAGACCGGATTGATGGGAATAGCCCAACGCCAGAACCTGGGCGTTATCCCTTATAGCCCTTTGGCCGGAGGTTTTTTGACCGGCAAGTATAGGCGCGATAACACGCCCTCCGGCAGTCGAGGTTACGGCAACGACCGGATGAGTCCCTATAAAAACAACAAGGGCTACACTATTATTGAAACCCTGACTCAAGTAGGTCAGACCCATAATGCTACGCCTGCGCAAACCGCAATTGCCTGGCTTTTGTCCAACCCTACCGTCACTGCCGCCATTATTGGGGCCAATTCAGTCTCCCAACTGGCCGAAACCGTAAAAGCTATAGATGTTGTGCTCTCGCCGGAAGAAAAACAACAGCTTGACAGCCTGCCCAGTCCCTCCTAACAAGGTGGCAGGGTGGCAGGGTTGCAGGATAGCAGGGTTGCAGGGTTGCAGGTTGCCACCTTGCTACTTTGCAACCTTGATCGACAATCTTTTGTTGATGAAAAAGCCTAAGACGCTAAAGAGACAGAGGATAATACCAATGACAAATTTCATCCGCACCGACATTGACTTTGCCTATGAGTTGGACGCCCAGGACGAGTTAGCTTCATTCCGCAACGAGTTTGTAATTGATGACCCCAATTTAATTTATCTCGACGGCAACTCTCTGGGCCGTTTACCTAAACGCACCGCCGACTTTATGCGCTGCGCCGTTGAAGAAGAGTGGGGCAAGCGCCTGATCCGCGTGTGGAATGAGGGCTGGATTGACACCCCCACCGAGTTGGGCGCAAAAATAGCCAAACTGGTCGGCGCCCAGGCTGATGAAATACTTGTCACCGAAGCTACCTCCATCAACCTTTTTAAGCTGGCCGTGGCTGCCCTCAGAGCGCGTCCCGACCGGCCCAAGATTGTCAGCGATGTCTTTAACTTCCCTTCGGACCTGTACATTATGCAAGGCATTATCGACCTGCTGGGCCACCGCCACCGGCTGGAACTCATCCCCTCCGCCGATACCGTCACCATTGCTCCCTCAGCCGTCGCTGAGGCCATAGATGACGATACCGCTCTGGTCACTTTGTCGCACGTTGTCTTTAAAAGCGCCTTTATGTACAACATGGCCGCCGTGACCAAACAGGCCCACCAATCCGGCGCGCTCACCCTGTGGGACTTGAGCCACTCGGCCGGCGCAGTCCCCATTGATTTAAACGGAGCCGGAGCGGACCTGGCGGTGGGCTGCACCTACAAATATCTCAACGGCGGCCCCGGTTCGCCCGCTTTTCTCTACGTGCGAAAAGATTTGCAGACCCAATTAAGCCAGCCGATGTGGGGCTGGTTTGCGGCTCAAAATCCCTTTGCCTTTGACCTTGATTATACCCCGGCTGCGGACATCTCCCGCTACAGGGTAGGCACGCCGCCAATGCTCTCGATGAAAGCCGTTGAACCGGCCATTGATATTCTGCTTGAGGCCGGTATGGACCGGCTTAGAGCCAAAAGCCTGCGCCAAACCGAGTATCTCATTTTCCTGGCCGACCGGTGGCTGGTTCCCCTGGGGTTCACCATCGGCACGCCCCGCCAAGCCAGCCTGCGCGGCTCGCACGTTTCTATTCGACACCCCGAAGGCTACCGCATCAACCGCGCCCTCATTGAAGCCGAGCCGCCGGATGTCAAAGTCATCCCCGATTTCCGCGAGCCGGACAACATCCGCCTGGGCATCGCCCCCCTTTACAACACCTTTGCCGAAATCCACCGGGCCGTTGACCGTTTGCGGGTCATTGTCGAAGAGGAAATATACCAGAAATACTCCGTTGAGCGATTGGCTGTGACGTAATCTCAGTTGCTACTACTTTCCAACAACCAAATGAATGTTACTGTTGGCAAATCTTATAACAACTTGTCATGTCATTTCGAGTGAAGCGAGAAATCCCTCGAAAGGTCCAATTAAGAGCAAAAATGGTTGGCACGCCCTGTACCTTGCCTGTCGCCTCCCCTTTCTGCCTGCCAACATCTGAGTCAAAGAGCGACTCCAGGGATTTGCGCTTCACAGGTGATGCGACCGTCGCAAACTCCTCGAAATGACATAGACTGCGTAAGTAAATGCAATGGGTAGGTCGGGTTGAGGTACGAAACCCGACAATCTTGGGTCGATTGTGTTGGGTTTCATTCTTCAACCCAACCTACTCCTCGCATCTACGTTGAACCCTTTTGCCTCCCTGAGAGCGTGTTTCTTAAAGACCGCAGAGGTTTTTTGCGAGATATTTTCAAGCGAATTTGCCTTGATTATGACCCTGACTTACAGTTAAAATGGGCTTTAGAAACCTCTGCGGTCTGGCCCACACGATTTAAGAAACACGCT
>JAJRVO010000140.1 GCA_024277275.1 Chloroflexota bacterium | reverse complement strand
TCAGACGGGCTGATTTTTGTCGGCGTAAGAGCAGAATTGGCAGAATTAACGAATCAAAATTCTATCATTCTGGAAATTCTGCTCTGAAATGCCCACAATTGCACAATTTTCATACCCTAATTGTCAAACCGGGAATTGCTGTTAGTTTAATATTATAGCAACACCCTTAAAACCACTTTAATTAAGCAAAACTCCAGGGGCTTTTGCAAAAAAAGGCTACCTTTGCAGGGGACGTCAATTCAGGGTTGGGTTGTCTCCTCTAACCGGCCCATCTCTACCGAAAACAGCCTGGCCCGGCTGCGAAAATCAAGGGGGTAATCCTCCCAATCGGTGGTGGTGAGAATGGCCTGCCCAGCCCGGTCGACAATGGCAATAATTTGCCGGCGACGGTTGGCGTCCAGTTCGCTCATTACGTCGTCCAAAAGCAGCACGGGCGTTTCGCCGGTGGATTGCTGCATAAGGGCGACTTCGGCCAGCTTGGTGCTAAGGGCGGCGGTGCGCTGCTGGCCCCGCGAGCCGTAAAGGGTCATATCGATGCCATCGACCAAAAAGTGAAAGTCATCCCGGTGGGGGCCAACCAGGGTCACGCCCCGGTTAATCTCTTCCGGGCGCGCCTCTTGCAGATAGGCCAGAAATGTCTGGCGCACTTCCTTAACGGGTGGGGCGGCGCTGCTGTATGGGGCTAAATCTTCCATAATTAGCGGCAACTGGTAGTTGGGTTTGGGACGCTTATAGGGGTCAAAACTGGGGGCGTAGTGCAAACGCAAGCCCTCTTGGCCGCCGCTAACCTCTCGGTGGCGTTGACGGGCCACGGCATCCAGTTCCAGCACGGCATTGTGGCGATCTACCACCAGCGTAGCCCCGTCGCGGGCCAGTTGCTCGTCCCAGTAGATGAGTTGATCGGGTTTACCGTTGCGTTTAAAAAGCTCCTTCAGCAGCGCGTTTCGCTGGGTAAGTATTTTGTTGTAGCGACTGAGCGCCGCGCAGTAATTGGGGTTTATCTGGCAAAGGGCGCTATCTAAATAGCGACGCCGCACCGCCGGCGCGCCTGTGACCAGTTCGATATCTTCCGGCAAAAACATAACCGTCGTCAATTTGCCGATGACGTCCATCGCCCGTTTTTTGACCCAATTGAGTCGAATATCTTTGCGAATGCCGTTGCCTTCTTGAAGAATGGTGATGGCAATTTGAAAGGTGTCTTGCCCGGTTTTAATGGTAGCCTCTACGCGGGCAAAGGGGAGTGGGTCTTGCTTAAAGATAAGCCAGTTGATTAATTGTTGATCGCTTCTGGCGTGGACGCTGCGCGTGGTCGACAAGAAGTAAATGGCTTCTAACAGGTTAGTTTTGCCGTGGGCATTATCGCCACGCAGCAAAACAGGGCCGAGAGGCAGATCGAGCATTAACCGGCTGTAATTTCGATAGTTGGTGAGTGATAGTTGACTGATATACACAACCATCAAATTATAACATAACCCGGTCAAGTCGCAACCAAAATCTTTTTTTGTGAATCGGGGTATTACTTAGTACTTAAACGCATTGGCGCGTTGGAGGTTTGCCAACCGCTTATGAGCCTGGGGCTGAGTTACTTTGAGGGCGTGCAATCCGCCAAACCCCTCAATAATAAACGAGGCGGAAACCGTACCATAAAGCGCGGCCCGAATGGGGTCTCCGGTTTCAAAATAGCCAATGGAAAAACCGCCACAGAACGAATCGCCGGCGCCGGTCAGGTCATCTACATCGGCGGGGTAGGGTAGAATTTGTTGGAATAAATCGCGGTCGCGGTCAAAAATGGCCGCGCCGTGATCGCCTTGTTTAACCACAACTATTTTTGGGCCTCGCGCGGCAATTTCACGGCAAAAATGTTCGGCCTCATGACCAGGCATCAGGCTTTCGGCTTCGGCCTCGCTGGGCATAAAGACGTCGGCCCGGTTGAGAAGTTTAAGCAGGCGCAGGTCATCAAAATTACCGTTAAGAGGGTAGGGCAACATATCAACGGATACAAAAATGCCCGGTTTATCTTCCAGGTAGTCCAGCCAGGTCAACATTGTTTCCAGCCGCATAGGGGACAGGTGAATGGTTTCGATATCTTTCCACAATCGCTCCGGCAACTCTTGAGGCAAGGGAGAGTTGCGGATGTGGAGTTGTCGAGCCGCTTTGCTGTAGGCCGCCGCTTCCTTGACGGTCAGCGGGCTGCTGCTAAAGGGGCTGGGGGTCAATAAGACCACTTCGGTGTTTCTGGAAAAGTAGCGTCGAAAACCACTGACCTCGTAAAGGGTCCAGGCCCGGAGCGTTTCGGCGTCTTTTTGAACAAGGCCCGACGTATCTACGGCACTCTGGTCTAACATAGCGGTGTAGTCGGGGGGCCAATCGTAACCAACCACAGCCACAATCCCAACCTGATTGGACCAGATATTAGCGCCGACAGCCGCATACAAAGCATTTCCGCCCGGATCGGCCATACTGGTTCGGCCATCGGCGTATACGGTGTCGTTTAGGGCTAGTGAACCTACACAAAGATGTTTAGCGGGCAAGGTTTCCTCCAAGTCTTTTTGAGGATAACATAGGTCCTGTGGGGTGTCAATGTGACTTGAGTATGGGTCAAAGTAAACCTACAACGTCCAAATCAGGGGGACCAGGGCCACACTGGCTACCAGAAAAAGAAGCAGCAGCGGCAAGCCGGTTTTCATAAAGTCGCCAAAGTGATAACTGCCGGGGGTTAGCACCAGCGTATTGACCGGGGAGGCAATGGGCGTTAAAAAAGCCGTAGAAGCGCCAACGGCCACCATCATCATTACCGGGTGGGGGGCTACTCCCAGGTTAATGGCGGCCTGGATAGCAATTGGGGCGACCAGCACCGTGGTGGCGGTGTTGCTAATAACCTGGGTAAAGGCAACGGTCAACAAAAATATTCC
This sequence comes from Chloroflexota bacterium, assembly GCA_024277275.1. Taxonomy (GTDB): domain Bacteria; phylum Chloroflexota; class Anaerolineae; order 4572-78; family J111; genus JAJRVO01. The sequence goes on along the minus strand of JAJRVO010000140.1, from coordinate 1,529 downwards.
GGCCATCAACAGCAACGGATGCCAGACTCCCAGCGTGTTGACCAACCCGTTGGCAATAAATTCAGCGCCGCCCGTACTTTGCAAGGCGGTACTCATCGGCAACATGGCGGCAATCAGGACCACGCTTTCCCAATTGACCGAGCGATAGGCTTGCTCCATATTCAGGCAGCCGCCCAACACCATTATCATAGCCGTAATCAACACCGCAATCACGGTCGAGACAATGCCGGTCAGCATCATTAAGAGCATGCCGGCCAGGGCTAACAGGGCCACAATGGCCCGGGGAGTTAAGCCGGCGGGTTGGGCCATAGTGACCGGCCTGCCCACAACTACAAAGTTGCGAGCTTCATTTTCCATAATGCGGATATTTTTCCAGGCGCCGCGCACCAACAGGGCGTCGCCAAAGGTTAATTTAACGGCCGGTAATGGCGTGTCTACTATGGGTTTTCCCCGCCGCGATATGCCCAGTACCCGCACATTATACTTCTCGCCAAAGTGGGCTTGGGCTATGGTCTGTCCTATCAGAGCAGAGCGAGGCGTCAGCAGTATCTCGGCCAAACCAATTTCACGCGAGAGCAGCGCTTCTTGCGGCTGCGCATCTGCCGAGTCCAGAGGTTGGATTCCCAAATTAAAATGAAGAACCAGGCGGTGTATGGCCTCCGGCTCGCCTTCTACCAGCAACATATCGTTGGTGTTTATGACTGTCTCCGGGCCGGGGGCCATTATCTCTTCAGTCTCTTGAGGGATGCCAAACGTGCCGGTAATACCGGCCAGTACCTTGCGAGAGGGGCGCTGGCGATCATCGGCTGCGCTTTCCGCTCGTTCAACCCGAACTACGATTACGCCGTAATCGTGACCCAGCCGAGCCTGCGCCAGAGTTTTCCCAACCAACCCAGAGCGACGCCGCACCCGCAAGCGAAACAGTTTTTCTTCAAGATGGTAGACCGCGGCCAACTCTTCCGGCGAAAAGCTCGCTTGGGTTTTATGCTCCTTTGCCCCTCGATGGGGTAGCCAGCGTCGCCCCAACAGCAGCATGTAGGTAACGCCCACAACCAGCAGGGGGAGACCGATTAACCCAAATTCAAAAAAGCCAAACGGCCGCAGCCCTGCTTCTGTTAGGGTGTTGGCAATAACAATATTGGGCGGCGTGCCGATGAGGGTCAACAAGCCGCCAATTTGGGCGGCAAAAGCCATCGGCAAGAGGAGTTTAGAGGGCAAGCTGCGGATTCGCCAGGCGGCGGCCACCACCGCCGGAAGAAGCACCGCTACCGTGCCGGTGTTGCTCAAAAAAGCCGAGAGGACAGCCGTGCCTACCATCAACGCCACCAGCAAATGCGTCTCGCTGCTGCCGGCCAGCTTAAGCAACTGATCTCCCAACCAATCGGCCACGCCGGTACGAAAGAGACCCCCTCCGACCACAAACAAACCGGCAATCATAATGACCGTGGAGTTTGCAAAACCGGCCAAAGCCTGGTTGGTATCAACTAATCCGGTCAGAACCAAAGCCAGCAAGGCCAGCACAGCCACTA
>JAJRVO010000139.1 GCA_024277275.1 Chloroflexota bacterium | reverse complement strand
TCAGGAATCGGGATTAAATAACTGTCTGTCTCATTTCAGAGCGCAGTAAATGGTAATTAGTAATTAGGGATTGGCTTAATAACCAATTACCATTTACCAATTACAACGTTGAGGGACAGTTATTTAATTCTCATTACTCAATAAAAATTACAGCCGGGCCAGGCTCAGTTAAAATAGAGAGCGCCGCCGTAAAGAATTGCCAATGGACTTGCTCCGCATTGTGAGTTTGACTCTGGGCGGAAGGCAGAGAAAATTGGAGCAATCGGGCCAGGTCGGGAATTTGAATGAGCAATTGATTTAACTGATCTGGAGAAACGACAGAGCGAGTTAGCTCTCGATTTAAAATTGTGGCGAATATTTCGGCAAAAGGATCATACGGAAGATTAAACTCATCGCTGCGTCCGGCCACAGCCACAAATCCCTGGTCAACAATATCGCCGCCAATAAACTCTAAAGCTAATCTGGTTTTGCCAATTCCCACCCCGCCGCTTAACACCGCCAGACGGGGTTTAGCCGATTCTTGAACTTGCCCCCAAACCGTTTCCAGTTGGCGCAACTCATCATCTCTGCCGATTAGCGGCTTGGCTTCAGGGTCGAGCAAATTAAGATAGGATTGGATGGCATTTTGACGAGCCTGGAGTGATTTAAAGACTTTTAGCGCCTCGCCTGCCGAGGGATATCGCTCTTCCCGTTCCTTGGCCAAAAGCCGCATAATGGTGTGTTCAAGCCCAACAGGTATATTGTCAACAAACTCTCCCGGCAGAGGGGGGCGTCATTTACATGAGCAAGAAAAATTTCACGTACATTTGTGAGTTCCCCAAAAGGTAATCGGCCTCCGGTCACCATTTCAAAGAGCATTATCCCTAACGAATAGAGATCGGATCGGCCATCGAGGGCTAAGGCCCGAACTTGTTAGGGCGACATATATTCTGGTGTGCCGGCTGTCGTTTCTGTTTGGCCCTCCATAGCCGACATTAGGCTGGCCAGGCCAAAATCGGTGAGTTTAACGTGGTTTTTGTGAATAAGCACATTGGCCGGTTTTATGTCTCTGTGAACAACATCTTGCTCATGAGCATATTGGAGCGCCTGCAAAACATCAACGGCAATATCCAGGATAGTTTCAATAGGTAGGGGGCCGGACCATCGTTCAATAAAGTATTACCTCGCAACATTTGCGTTATCCGCGAGAATCATTTGTTCATTGTTAATTGCTCATTGTTAATTTGCGGCTTGCCGCGCTATGTTTGTCCACCGACTCCCCTTCGACATACTCCATAACCAGATGAAATTGTTCTTCTTCTTCGTCAAAAACCGCGTCATAAATAAGGGTAATGTTGGGATGCTGCAATCGGGCCAATGTCCGCGCTTCAGACAAGAAGAATTCCTGGTTAGTTGTCTGTCAATATCGTAATCGCCGCTCTCAGTTTTTTGGTTGAATGTTGTTAGCGTGTAAAATGGTCGAGTTGAGGTTCTAAAGGAAGATGTTTGGAGTTCAGCGTTCATGGTTTGGAGTTCAGGGTTCAGGGTTATGAACAAAAACTTTGAACGCTGAACTGATGAACCGGTAAACTGTTTTCATAAGAGTTCGACCGAGCCTTTGGCACAGCAACGAGAATAAAAATAAAGTTTAATGAGTTGGGTGAGTTTAATGAGTTGAGTGAGTAACTCACCTAACTCAACAAACTCGATGAACTCATCCAACTATTTTCAATGGAGTAAATAAAATATGCTAACCAATACCCACCCTAAATTAGGAACCCTGTCTGTTTGGGCAGGCGAAGAAGAATATCTGTTACAGGGAGCGACTCAAGCGCCGGTTGTTCACAGCGTTTCTTTTGGCTACAATGATGTTGATGAGTGGCTACAAGTGGCGCTGGGCCAAAAGCCGGGACACATTTATGGCCGCAATACCAACCCAACGGTGCAAATCTTTGAGGAGAAGGTCCGCCGGCTTGAAGGAGCGGAGGCGGCTACCAGCGCGTCGACGGGGATGGGCATTATCAGCAATGCCCTCTTTACCCTGCTCTCCCCAGGCGACCGCGTTGTCTCGGTAAAAGATACCTACGGCGGCACAAACAAAATCTTCATTGAGTTTTTGCCGCGCTTTCAAGTTGACGTGGCTCTGTGCGACACTGCCGACCACGAAGCGATTGAGGCCGAAGTGGCTAAAGGGTGTAAGGCGCTCTATCTGGAGAGTCCAACCAACCCAACCGTCAAGGTGATTGATTTGGCTCGACTGGCTAAGGCTGGGCGTGAAGTTGGAGCCGTGGTTATTGTTGATAACACCTTTGCCACGCCCATCAACCAAAATCCGCTTGAGTTGGGGGCCGATTTGGTATTGCACAGCGCCACCAAGTTTTTGGGGGGCCATGCCGACGCGTTGGGCGGCGTCATTTGCGGGTCAAAAGAACTGGTCGAGCAGATTTATCATTTCCGCGAAATCAACGGGGCAACGCTGCATCCAATGGCGGCCTACCTGCTGCTGCGGGGAATGAAAACGTTGCACTTGCGTATTCGTCAGCAGAACGAGAGCGCTCTAAAGATTGCCCGTTTTCTGGAAACGCACCCGGCCATCAAGCGCGTTTTTTATCCGGGGTTGGAGTCGCATCAGAATCACGACATTGCCCGGCAGCAGATGCGTGGTTTTGGGGGCGTGCTGAGTTTCATCCTAAAGGGGAACGACTTTGACGCGGTGCGCGCCTTTTTGCCGCGTTTGCGCTATGCTCACGCGGCGGCCAACCTGGGCGCGGTTGAGACCATTGTTGGGCCGCCGGCCACCACCAGCCACGTTGAGTGTACGCGGGAAGAGCGCGAGGCAATGGGCATCCCGGAGAGTTTAATTCGCTACTCTGTTGGCATTGAAGATACGGAGGATTTGATTGCCGACCTTGAGCAGGCGTTGGCTTATGTTAGATAACTATTGTCCCAATTGCAATTGGCCGTCAACAATAATATCTGCCGTTGCTTTAGAACCGCGGATTAGCATGTAAACGCGGATAGACGATCAAAAATCCGCGTTTACCCATCAATCTGCGGTTCTAAAACATTGTAAACTACCGACCACTGATCACTGATCACTGATTACTGATCACCGGCCACACATCCTTTATTAACGTTGTTTTAGTGTCACTATCATAACGCCCAACAGTACGCCTACCCCACCGATTAGTTGTTGCGGGGTCGGGCTGGTCCCAAACAGAAATAGCGACCAGACTACGGCCACTACGGGGCTAAGGGTCAAAACAATGGCGTGAAGGCTCAACTTAAGTTTACGCAAGGCCAGGTAGTAAAAGGTCCGGCTGATGACCACATCCACCGTGCCAACCATCAACAAAATGAGCCATACTCGACCGCTGGGCCAGAGCAGGTATCCCCCGCCGGCAGCAAAGAGAAATAAAAAAGTTGCCGTTGCCGCCAAACGAAACAAAAAGAAGTCGGTCAGAGTTAAATGCCCTCCGAAGCGTTTAACCAATGCTGCATGGAGGGCGTACATAAAAGCGGATCCCACCACCATAAATGCTCCTAAACGCAGGAAATCGCCCCGTTGAAAAGTGATGGTAAATACCCCAACTATTGCCAGCGCTGCTCCCACGGATTGAAGCCAGTTAAAGCGGTCTTGCATCCAGATTAGGCCAAAACCCAGGCCAAACACCACCGATGCTTTGGCTAACATAGAGGCCGTACCGGCATCTATAAAAGCCACGGCTGCGTAATTAAGATTTGTGCTGACCGCAACTAAAAACCCAATAGCCAGAAAAAACCACACATTGCGCCGGAAGATATCGAAATCGAGACGACCTCGCGTTAATCTGGCGAAGATAGCCACCTCTGCCGCGCCGATAGCCAGCACATACATCGCCGAAGTCATCGGCGGGAGGTGGGGCAAGAGCAACCGGGCAAAAACAAAGTGCAGGCTGTCAATCATAAGCAGCCCAATAACAATGAGCGGAGCATTGTCAACAAGACGCGCTTTAATCGGTAGGGCTAATGTATCGTTGCTCATAGAGTTTATTCCTTGTTTTATGGGCTTATAATTACTACTGTATCAACAGCCGCAGCCAAATTGCGGGTGTCTGGATTAGCTCCCAAACGCAAATAAGCCGACCCTTCGCCGGTAGCCTGGAGAGCAGCTCCGACTGAAGCCCCCTTTACCCCGATTGCTGAGAAGGGGGGCGTCAGGGCTTCGGCGGATAAGCCTAATGATTGCAACGCCGCTATCGTGTTGTCGTTGAAGAAAGCAGTTGCGTCAAGCCCTTGCGTGGCGAAAATCACAATATGCCCCTCCGGTATTTCGGCGATGAATTGGCTTAAGGCAGCGGCTTCAAACTCGTTTGCCGCCGTGTCGAAACCCTTAAACGTCGCTGCCTCGCCGGATTGAGGATGAACCACGGCCACATTCACCCCCCGCCGGTGAGCCGACGCATCAACAGCCGCTTTTCCAAAATTGACGGTGATAAAGGCAAAATCAACCCCGCTGTTGACTTCCAAATCGACGGGTGTTTCCAGCCCGGTACTGCCAATTGCTCTGTTGACGGGTAATACCTGCCGGGGTTGGGCCGTATGAGCAAAGTGCAGCGTCAAACGGTTCAGGCCGTTGACCAGTTTGGCCTCTGGCAAGCGCGTTTCAATCGTTTGCCACCCTTCGTGTAGAGAGAGATTATTTTCTAACAACTGACCGTTCAGTAGCAGGCTGACCCGTTGCTCTGGCATACCGGGGTAGCTGAAAGGAGCAATTTGGATAAAGAGTTGGCGATCGCCGCCATCTTGCACCGGGAAGAATATTTGCGTTTCGGGGGCGATGGCCCAGTTGGCGGTAGCGGCAAAAATTTCCTCATTCCCGGCCCAGCCTTCGCCTCGATAGGGGGCGCTGGTCCAGTCGCCAAAATCAATGGTTAGCGGGTTGGGGATATCGGCTTGTTCAACAGCGAAGACCTCTACGCCGGGAGATTGGTAAACAGGTTGGTGCGGAATCAGGTTGAGCGCGAGATTTCGCGTAGACAGATATGTATCTTCATAAGGTTTGCGGAAAGGAATAGAATTGTGGATAACCAGGTACTTGATATTGTAAAGCGTCATTAACTCGGCGGCCTGTTGACCGGCTTGTTCAAGAGTGGCGTTGTCTACGCTGCGGTATAGCTCTGCCTCGGTAAGAGCGGCAAAGAGGGGGATGTTGGCGTAGTAGTTAAACTTGAAACGAGGGTTACGGGAGGTGTTTCCCCCCAACATCGGGCGTTGATGAGCGGCCTGATAATATTGCAACTGGGTTCGCTCTGCGCCCAGCGTGCCGTAGCTGTTGCGCCAGCCTAATGGGATCTGCATAATGGTAAAGTCATCCGGCTCGACTCCGATTTGGCGATAAACTTCGGGAATACGGGCATCGGTCAGGGGTATTGGGGGACTGTATTGGTCGAAGAGGAGGAGAGTTAGCAATAGAAGATTAAGAATTAGAAACGAGAAATTAGAAAACAATGTTTTTGATTGGATTATATAGGTGTCACCTTCTAATTTGTTATTTTTTATTTCAAATTTATTGAGCAACCAGGCTACCCCATAACCGACCAGTACGGCCAGGGCTAGAGTCAACGGGATGCCAAAGCGATTGGGTACGCGGTTGGCGCTAAGGATGGGGATGTAGTGAAGTAGGGCAAAAGGCAGGGGGAAGGTAACGTCAATGCCGTCCAAATTGAAACGGTTTTGGCCGTTGATGGTCAGCAATGGGCCGAGGCTGAGAACGGTAAAAAATAGCGTCATCCAGAACCAAACTTGGGATGCCTTGCGACTGACGATAAAGCCAAGCAGGGCCAGAATCAAAATACCGTATCCCAAGAAAAGCGTGTTGGCGTCGTTAAAGCGACTGGTCCCCTCGATAACGGCCCGGAGTTCGGAAATCCAATCCAGGCCGGAGAGAGGGTGAAGCGGGGTTAGCGTGACCAGCCCGGCCAGATCGGCACTGAGTTTTAGGCCCTCACCCCAGCCGGGTTCATTGTAGGCAGGATCGAGAAAATCAGGGAGGACAGACAGGATGAAAGGGGCAGTTAGTATGAATGTAACAAGGCCGATGAGGGTAAGGGAGGTGAGCGAATTTTTGATTTTTGATTTTAGATTGATAATTGATAATTGATAATTGATTAGGATGAAGAGTGTGATGAATAGTAGAAAGACGCTGAAGGTTAGTTCGGCGTAGAGGCAGAGGGCGGCAAAAAGGCCGGTTAAGAGGATATTTTTAGATGTGCCGCAGCGTAGCGCTTTGAGCAGGAACAGGGTGTAAAAAGGGAACCACTGAATGGTTACAAAGTTGTAATGCCCCAGAGCCACATACATCATCCGGCTGGCAGAGAAGGCGAAGACGGCTCCGGCGGCAAAAGCAGCTAACGATTTTTGATTTTTGATTTTCGATTTTCGATTTGGTTGGCGGAGCAGGTATAAGGACAGAAGAAATGTGCCGTAGGCGCTGGAAATGTAGGAGAAAAGAAGGGTCAGGTTATTGGCCGGCGGGAGCGAGAGCGAAAGCTGCAAGGGCAGGCCAAAGGCGGCGTTAAAGAGATTGAAGGTATACGTGGTCAGGTTGACGCCGAGAGGGAAAAAAGTGTAGGTCGATTCCAGAGGCGTTTGTTGTAAATTGAGTATACTGAACTTGAACCACCACATATTCCAGATAAAGGTTGATTCATCAAAGGCCCAGGTGGCCTCGCCGGGAATATGGGTGGTCAGGTGTCGAGCCAGCGGCCAGGTAAGAAAAAGGGTGAGCAGCGTGTAAAAGCCAATCGCAATCAGGTGAAGACGATACTGTTTTTTCATAGCGGGCTATAATACCATGAGTAAAGCGATTGGGAAATTGAGAATAGGGACAAAAGCGTTGAATTTGTTGTCAACATAAGGGAATAGATGTAGTATAGTTATACATCCAGACCTTCGAGGTTTTAACTGTATAATTTGTCCATAAAGCGCAAAACAAACAAGCAAAACCCAACAGAAAACCTTTCAGGTGGAAACCTCGAAGGTCTACTGTGGCGAGAGGAGCAAAAACGTGCGTGTTTTAATTACCGGGGGTACTGGAGTTATTGGCCGCAGGTTGGTAAACCATCTAATTCGGCATGGAGACGTGGTAACGGTAGTCAGCCGTCAAAGATTTAGGCCGGCCACGCTACCGGGTAAAATCTATTTTGCCCGATGGGATGGAAAAACTGCCGAGGGGTGGTGTCAGTATATTGAAAAAGTTGACGCTGTTGTCAATTTGGCCGGGGCCGGACTGGCCGACGCCCGCTGGAGTGACGAACGCAAAAAGGTGTTGACCGATAGTCGGGTCAATGCGGGCAAAGCCGTTGCCGAGGCCATTGAGGTGGCCAAAAATAAGCCTAAAACCTTAATTCAGGTTTCGGCGGTGGGCTACTATGGCGCGCAAAAAGATGACATCATAACGGAGTCCAGCAATGCAGGCGGCGATTTTTTGGCCACGTTGTGCCAACAATGGGAAGCCTCTTCTCAGGCTGTAGAAGATATGGGCGTTAGACGCGTTATCATTCGCACCGGGGTTGTGTTTGATATGAAAGGCGGCGCTTTGCCCAGAATGGTTTTGCCTTTCCGCCTCTTTGCCGGCGGGCCTGTTGGCAGCGGGCGGCAGTGGCTCTCCTGGATTCACTACCGCGACGCAGTAAACGCTATTCGGTTTTTGCTTGACAATGAGTCGGCTACCGGATCGGTTAACCTGTCGGCTCCAAACCCGCTTACAAATCGTGACTTTGCCAGAACGTTGGGCAAAGTGATGAAACGCCCGGCTTTGATGCCGGTCCCCAGTTTTGTGTTAAAAATTTTCTTTGGCGAGATGTCAACCGTGTTATTAGATGGTCAACGGGTTATGCCGGAGCGCCTGGGAGAGTTGGGATATCAATTTGAGTTCCCAGAGGCTAAAGAAGCGTTAGCCGATATTCTGGGTTAATTGTTCACTTTACTTTGTGGGGGAGAGGTCGCGAGTATTAGCAAAGCTGGTTTGCCACACACCGCCGATGACGAACAAGTCATCCAACGCCTCAGCAGTTTGGCCCCTCAGTTTTTAGCGGCTACCAACTTAAGCCGCGACAGTGATGGTCGCGGTTTTAAAACCGCGACCGGTATTTTGCCGACTTAAGTCGGCGTAGGGCGGGTTACGGTTGAATAACCGTAACCATCGTGTCTCGCCTTAAGTGGATAGCCGTTTTTGGCTGACAAGCTGACAAGCTGACAAGCTATTTACAAAGGGGCCGCCTATGAAGCGGGGCTTCACACGCACCTGATGAAACCCAACAGCAGGGGTGCAAGGGTGCAGCGGTGCAGGGGTGATTTTTGTTCATTGCTCATTGTTCATTGCTCATTGTTCATTGCTCATTGTTAATTGTTCATTGGTTTATAGGAGCAAGAGTTTATGCCAAGTCTTGATGTTGTTTTACTACAAAAGTTAACAGTAGTTATTGTTGTTTTAATTGCCGCCGGGGTCGTGGCCTGGGTGTTGTCTAGATTTCTGGATACCTGGGTTCGACGCGCGGCCAGCCGGAGTAAAAGCGGGTTGGATGATACGCTTTTGGACGCCCTAAAAAAGCCTCTTACCTATTTTGTTTTGGTGGTTGGCCTGTGGGCATCCCTCCAACAAGCCGATTTTATCGTCGATCCTGATAGCCCGACTGTAGATACCATATTTTTCGTTTTGTACATGATTGTGGGTTATATGGCTGCTTTTCGCTTGATTACGGGCTTGATTGATTGGTATGGCAAGGAAGTGGCGCATCTTACAGAAACCACCTTTGATGATTATATATTGCCCTTTTTCCGACGCGTCTCCTGATAATCTTATCGCTTATTGCCCTGGTTGCCTTGTTGGGATTCTTTAATGTTAATGTTAGCGCCCTGGTGACTACTCTGGGCGTTGGTAGTTTAGCCATTGCCCTGGCCGCGCAAGAAGTGTTGAGCAACATGATTAGCGGCTTTATTATTATGATTGATCAACCCTTTAGAATTGGCGACCGGATTGAACTGGAAGAATTGAGAACATGGGGCGATGTTCAGGATATTGGACTGCATCGTACCCGTATCTTGACCAGAGACAATCGCCTGGTTTCAGTTCCCAACGCCCTTATTGGCACAAGCCGGGTCATCAATCACTCCATCCCCAGCACCCAATATCGAGTGCAAACTCACGTGAGCGTGGCCTACGGCGTCGATGTTGACCAGGCACGCCAGATAATGATTGAGGCCATTCGGGCCGAAGATTGGGTCATGAAAGACAAAAGAATCGAAGCCCTCTTTCTGGAGTTTCGAGATTCCGGCTTGTGGTTTAGAGTGCGCTGCTGGATTAAACATTACGTTGAAACCCGGCGCGTAATCGACAAAATGAATTCCGCCATCTATAGAGCGCTCAATGAGGCCGGTATTGAAATACCCCTCCCGCAGCGGGTGGTTCATCTTCATAGTGACGGTGCTTCTCAAGAAAATAGCGTTAATCAGGAGTCGATACGTTGATGGCGCGGTGCAGTTAGAAGCCCTGAAACCAATTGGTCGCCTGGGAAGGTGAACAATTACAAATCATAAACCAAATCGCTCCACCATATCCGTGGCAAAACGGCCTTCGCACACGGCCTCTACGTTGCCGGTTAGCGTCACTTGCCAGTTCTCGTCGATGGCGACACGGACCGCGCCGCCGGGCATTCTCACTTCAACCGGGCTATCGCAGCGACCGGTTTTAATGGCAGCCCCGGCTGCCGCGCTGGCGGATGTGCCTGAAGCCAGGGTATAACCCGCGCCGCGCTCCCAAATCTCAATTTCAATGGCGTGTCGATCCAGCGCCCGCGCAAATTGCACGTTGGTCCGCTTGGGAAAACGGGAATCGACCTCGATGACCGGCCCCATCGTTTTCGCCAACGTTGCCGAGGGTTGATTGACAAAGATAACGCAATGCGGATTGCCGATAGTTACCGCCGTGACCAGGTAATTGTTTCCGTCAAAAAACATCGTTTCCTCAACTACTTCTCGCTCCGGGCCGCCGGCCGGAATATCCCGGCTAAAAAATGAGAGCCGGCCTATTGTCATAGCAATAGTACGCGCCGCCTTGTCTTCAATGGTCGTCTTAATCGCCGTCCCGTTCATCCAAATCTCAAAATTTTGGCTCGACACGTACCCCTGGTCCCAAAGATAGCGGGCAAAGATACGCAAGCCGTTGCCGCTTTTCCCTGCCTCGCTGCCGTCGGGATTAAAAAAACGTAGTTTGTGAGGATGTTCGGCGTCAGGTAGGGGGCCGTAGCAAATGCCATCCGCGCCCGCCCCAAAATGACGGTTGCAAATTAACCGAATTGTGGCCGGGGTCAGGACAAAGTCAAAGCTGGTCGGGTCAATAACAATCATATCGTTGCCAAGCGCCTGGTATTTATAAAAATCCGCTTTCATTTTTTTGATGACCGCCTTTCCTGTTCGCAAAATTACCCATTTTCTATTATGATGTCTATTGACGGCTTGGCAATTTACAGTTTGCATTTTGAGCAAGAAAATTTGTGTGGTTCAACGTAGATTCGAGGGGTAGGTTGGGTTGAAGAATGAAACCCAACACAATCGACCCAAGATTGTCGGGTTTCGTACCTCAACCCGACCTACCCATTGCATTTACCCCTCAATTTTGGAGTGACTTGAGAAATGGAAGAGCTTATCGGCAAAGAACTCGGTTCTTATCAAGTTGTTTCGTTGTTGGGTAAGGGAGCGATGGCTGATGTTTACAAGGCTTACCAGGCCAACATGGACCGTCATGTGGCCCTTAAAGTTCTCTCGCGCGGATATACCAGGCATACTACATTTTTGGATCGTTTTTTGCAAGAGGCCCAAATCATTGTTAAGCTGGAGCATCCCCATATTGTGCCGGTGTATGATTTTGGTCAGGTAGGGGATTACTTTTACATTGCTATGCGCCTGGTGAAGGGCGGCACTCTGGGCGACCGTTTCCACGGTCAGCCATTTTCTTTGGGAGAGATGCGGAAAATTGTCAATCAAATTGGCGACGCCTTAGATTACGCCCATTCAGAGGGCGTGGTTCATAGAGATGTTAAACCAAAGAATATTTTGATGGACCGCCGCGACAACGCCCTGTTGACCGATTTTGGCATTGCCAAAGATTTGGAAAGCGACGCCAAAATCACCCAGTTTGGCCGCACAGTCGGCACCCCCACCTACATGTCCCCCGAACAGATTCAGGGCGAACCTCTGGACGGGCGCAGCGATATCTACTCGCTGGGCGTGGTGTTGTACCAGTTGGCTACGGGACATCTGCCCTTTCAAGCTGACACCCCGGAAGAAATCTGCTTGCAACATTTGCGCGACCCCGTACCCTCGCCACGCGCCCAAAACCCCGATTTGCCGGAGGCGTTGGAACAGGTAATTACCGCGATGCTGGCTAAACAACCCGCTGACCGCCAGGCAACAGCCGGTGAGGTGGTTCGGGCCGTAGAGGATGCCACGCTGCCAAAAACGCCGCCTTCCGGCGATGAAGCCGCATCTGATCCGCCCTCAAACGATAGAGCTAACAAGGAAGATGAAGCAACGCAAATCTCCCCGGCTGTCGATACTGCCCCAACAGGGTTGATGGTTGAGAATAACTTGCCAACGCCGCCGCCATCCATTGAAAGAACGGCCCAATCTCCTCAAATTGACAAAAGCGAAGGGGCTACCTTGCACGTTCCATCCATAAAAATAGCCCTCCCTCCCTTGCCCGATGAAGATAGCGGCGCAACCCTGTCTATACCCTCTTCCCAGGCAACCAAAATTAGCCCTCGCCAAAAAGGCGGCTGGAACGTAAAAGTTCTGGCAATTATAGGGGGCGCTATTGTCCTTTTAATGATTGGCATCCTTATGCTGGGCAGCGCCGGTTTGCTGGTCTTTTTTGCATCGGGACCGCCGCCCGGCGACTTCCCCGCCCCGCCCTCTCCTCCGGGGCAATTGCTGCTAGACGATGATTTTAGCGACAAGCGTTTGGAGGAGTCGACCGATGAGTATAGCCAGGTAGGATACCAGAATGGGCAATACGTGATTACCGTCAATCAAAACGAGACAACCAGCGGGGCGTCCGTGGGCGACGTCTACGATGATTTCATTATCGAGATTGAAGCTACCCAACTGGACGGTTCTCTACAAGACGGGTATGGTTTTTTACTGCGCGAGCAAGAGAATCAGTTTTACGTTTTTGAAGTCAAAGGAGAGGGTGTTTTTGAATTCTACAAGGTCATCGACGATAAATCGGACGTTCTCCTGATCCGGCAACACCCGGTTATTCAACCCAATGACTCCAATACCTTGCGGGTTGTAGCAATTGGCTCTGACTTTTTCTTTTTTATCAACAATGCGCCTGTAGGCCACGCTCTTGGTCCGGACATAAAGCAGGGCGCTATCAGTTTAATGGTCGATGCCGAGGACCCCGGCGCCCGCGTTGCCTTTGATAACTTAAAGATTTGGGCAATTGCGGATTGAAGCCCCAACAAGCAGGGGAGCGGGGGAGCAGGGGAGCAGGGGAGGTTTTTGGCCTTTGCGTGGTACGACAATCCAAAATCCAAAATCCAAAATGGCAGGAGATTCAATAGCTTTGTTGCTGAATAACAGAGCTAAGATTTTAGGACACAGATTTTCACAGATAAACACAGATTATGTTAAAAAACTAAAGAAAAATCTGTGAAATCTGTGTCATCTGTGTCCCATTTTTTATTTCAATCTGTAAAATTCCGTCATTCATTGAGGATAATTATTGCAACCTTCCATTCTTTTAGTTGACGATGAAACTGATTTTTTGTCGCTCTTGAGCCGGCAATTGGCTGAAGCAGGTTACAAAGTACAGACGGCAGAAGATGACCTGGCGGCTCTTTATCTGTACGATGAAACCAGCCCCGATATGGTGATTCTTGATATTCGTTTTGGGCTGGAGCAACGGTTGGGGCTTGACATCCTCAAGGCTATTCGCCGCGACCGGGGCGACACGACCACGCCGGTGCTTATGCTGACCTCTCTATCCACGCCAGACACGCGAGAGCAGGTGGAGCCGCGCAGCTTTGATTTGGGGGCCACGGATTTTTTGTCCCCAAATCTATTGGCCCCAAGGGGCTGCTGGCGCGCATTTGGGCGCGATTACCGCAGGCGCTGCGCAATGCTGTCGTCATTAACGATTACCTTGAAATTGACACGCAAGCCGAAACCGTGCGGCGTAACGCAAACGGTCAGTCCGATGATTGAAATCATCGGCTGCTACGAGAAGTGCGTTAAAAAACGCACTAAAAAATTTGATTTTAACCCGTTTTAACAGGTTTCGCATTAGCAGCGGGGCGTTTCAACGCTCCGCACAGAGGCGGATAGGCTATTAGGTTTGCCCCCCCCAACGAATACATGCGCCCAATGACAACGCCATCATCATCGGTTTAAGGAGAGATAGATGCCCGAACTGCCCGAAATTACCGCCAGAGTCGGTGAGATGAAAAAGGAATTGGTTGGTAAGAGCATTACCGGCTGATTGAAAAAATCAAAACCGGCAGCGCCAGCAGTTTCATCTGCCCAAGTTGTCAACCGCTTGAGTGATAGAACAAAGAGAGTTTGGAGGAAACTATTTATGAAACAATATCTTGATTTAATGCGCCATGTATTAGAGCGCGGGGCAAAAAAAGAAGATAGAACCGGCACAGGCACAACCAGCGTCTTTGGCTATCAGATGCGGTTTGACCTGGCCAAAGGTTTTCCGTTGGTGACAACCAAAAAAATTCATATGAAATCCGTTGTGCATGAATTACTCTGGTTTCTCAACGGCGATACCAATATTAAGTATTTAAAAGACAATGGCGTTAGAATTTGGGATGAGTGGGCAGATGAAAATGGCGATTTAGGACCCGTGTACGGCCATCAATGGAGAAGCTGGCCCACGCCCGGAAATGGAGTTGTTGATCAGATTGGCCAGGTTGTTGATCAACTCAAAAATAACCCCGACTCCCGGCGCATCATTGTGTCCGCGTGGAATGTAGCCGACATTGATAAAATGAAACTGCCTCCCTGTCACTGTTTATTTCAGTTTTATGTAGCTAACGGCACATTATCCTGCCAGCTTTACCAACGCAGCGCAGATATTTTTTTGGGCGTCCCCTTCAATATTGCCTCTTACTCCCTCCTGACAATGATGTTTGCCCAGGTATGCGGCCTACAACCGGGCGAATTCATCCACACCTTTGGCGATGCTCACCTTTACCTGAATCATCTTGAACAAGTCAACCTTCAACTGTCGCGCAATCCGTATCCCTGGCCGCAAATCAAACTCAATTCAGAGGTCAACTCTATTTTTGATTTCAAATACGATGACTTCACCCTGGAAAATTATGCCTACCACCCTCACATAAAAGCAAAAGTAGCCGTATGATTATTTCTTTAATTTGTGCCGCTTCCCAAAACGACGTCATCGGCGTCACCAATGGACTGCCCTGGCGATTACCGGCAGATTTGAAATATTTTAAAAGCCTGAC
>JAJRVO010000138.1 GCA_024277275.1 Chloroflexota bacterium | reverse complement strand
CTATCGCAATTTCGACGCCGCGTTGGGAGTCGATGCCGAGGGTCTCGTTGGGTCCGGCAATAACCAGAGCCGAGGCGATACGAATGGGATCGCCGGGTTCTACGGTTACGCAGCCCAGAGCGTCGGTACACTCTTCGACCATAGCCGGTTCTTCTTTAGGCTCTTCCTTTGGTTCTTCTTTAGGCTCCTCTTTCGGTTCTTCTTTGGGCGCTTCCGTAGGAGCCGGCGCAGGGGCTGCGCCGCCGCCGCAGGCAGCGACAACCACCACCAAAACAACTAACAAAGATAGTAACCAAAACAATCGTTTACTCATTATCTTAAATCTCCTCCAAACTTTTCATTCAAAAAGATTATGTAAGAAACTGTAAAAGAATTTTTACAGCTTCTTGGCCAACGGTGACAAAAATTGCCACACAAATTACCAAATTTTTGATCGACAGAGTATTTGTAAAATTTTTAAGTTGCATCACCTCCTTACAAGGCTAATTATCTTCTGGAATGTGGCTATTATGGAATACTACAACGCATCAAAAAAAACGAGTGGTTGTTGGTAGAGGGGGAAAGTTGTTACTTAACTTAATGATTGTAGTGTTACAATAACTTTCCAGAAAAGCTCGACTAGGGCTGGGGTTAGCGCTTATCACATTGATAAGAATTACAACCAATGCCCATTCTATAGCCTGGTCTAAAAATTTGCAAAATTTGTTATCGGCTGGGTGCGTCCCAGATTTTAGCAAATCGGGACAAAGCCGTTTCACTATAAAGGGGATTCGGGGGGATACCCCTCGTTCCTCCCGGTGTTTTTCCAATTTTTGGGACGCATCCCATCGGCTGAAGCAGAGGCAAAACTCAAGGCGACTGGCTTAAATCCTGCCCGTACCAGCGCAGATAAATTTCAGACAACGCGCCCTGCCGATGAGACTGGATCAGGATTTTGTCGACTTCCCTCACAAGGCGATCAACCTTTAGTCCATCTTGAGGAACCATAGCAATTGCCAGGGGTTGAACGCCAATGTTCTTGGCTTCAGGAGCCAATTTTACCGGCAGTCCGCTTCTAATCGCCGCTTCCAGAATAGGAGTCGGGCCAAAAATGGCATCAAGTTGCGGGCTGTCTTCACTGTTAGGCTGGTTAAGTTGCCGGATGGCTTTTAACAAATTACTGAGGACAACCGGCTGCAAATCAGGTGGCGGTTTAGGCATAATGGGTTGTCCAAGCACTGTAAGTTCACCTTCTTCAGGGGTCAGGAGACGCTGGTAGGCGCTATGTTCCAAAACCCCAACTCTTTGTCCCGATAGTTGCTCAAGAGTCTGGATATTATCCTCCGTATCGGGTATCAGGACGCCCATAGGGATATAACCATAGGGCCGTGAATAAACCACATCTTGTGACAAGGCGACTTCTAACGGCTGGTCAAACGGTGTTAAAGAAGCCAGAGCAATGTCCCAGTGGCCGCGCCAATTGCCGCTGGAAATGAGCAGCGGGTCAGCCTCTACTAACTCCAATTCAAGCCCCAGCCCTTCGGCCACCAGCCGAGCAATGTCTACTTCAAAGCCGTTGAGGGCGCCGCCTGTTTTGGCGTTAGAGAACCCTCTGAAGGCGGGTGGAGAGTAACTGGCTTCGGGCCAAACGCGAATCCCAACGCGCAGCACGCCGGTTTCCAACAGTCGATCTATTAAATCCGTGCCGTCGCCGGGTTGGATGGGTGGGATCAGGACAAATGTGGGCGCCGGTAGTTGAGATGTTGGGAAGGCGCTTGGCAAAGCGTCAGGTTGGCATTGAGCCGCAACAAGAAGCAGGAGCAATGTAATTACGGCAAGTTTTGGGCCGATAAAAAGACGCCTGGCTCTTGTTGAGTCAGGCGTCTTGTGAGTTAAAGACATTTAGCGTTCAACAATGAACCCATAGTTTAGATAGTTGTTAGTATCTTAACAATTGAGATTTTACTATTTGGGCAAGAAAATTCAGTTTATCCGGGGAGTAGGGAGTAGGGAGTAGGGAGTAGGGATTTTTCCCTTACTTCTTACTTCTTACTTCTTACTCCCTACTCTCCCTTTATTGGCTATTAACGAACGCAGCGGAAACCGATGTCATCGTTGGCGCTGGTATCGGGCGGGCCGGCATTGCGATTGTAGGTGGTCACAACTTCGCCGTCTTCGCCGTCAAACCAGCCGCCACCACGGTTTACCCGGTTCTCTTCGCCAAAGTAGGGATCGGCGTCGGCAGCTGCGCCTTCGTAGGCCAGGAAGTAATCTTCTACCCACTCACGGACATTACCGGCCATATCGTAAACCTCATAGGGGCTGGCTCCTGTTCCAAAACTGCCAACAGCGGTTGTACCACGAATACCGCCTTCGTAGAAGTTACCGGCGTCTGGAACAAAATCATTGCCCCAGGGATAGGCTCGACCATCGTCGCCGCGGGCTGCTTTTTCCCATTCGGCTTCGGTGGGCAGGCGTTTACCGGCCCATTCACAGTAGGCTACGGCATCGTTCCAGGTTACGTATACAACCGGGTGGTTGCCTTTGCCTTCTGCGGCATCGCGCCAGTTTTTGGTGCTGTTTTCTTCAGCATAGCTTACAAAACCGGTTTGCTCAATAAACCAGGCAAATTCCTCATTGGTTACTTCAAAGCGGTCAATCTCGTAGTCGGGCAGTTCGACGCTGTGAGCCGGACCGTTTTTGGGTTTACTGCCATCTTGACCCATTGTAAAAGAACCGGCCGGAATCAAGACCATGTCATCATAAAGAGGACCAACAGCCACCTCGGGTTCGGTTGTAGCTTCAGCTTCGGCTGCCGCCTCAGTTTCACCTGTCGCCTCGGTTTCTTCTGTTTCCTCAGCCGATACTATTGGAGCAGGGGTAGGCGAGGGCCTGGAGGTAGGTGTTGGGGGGGCCGGTTTAGGCGTGGGCGTAGCCAGCACTACCGGCGTGGGTGTATCGGCAGATTGCGATTCGCCGCCGCCGTTACTGGCGCCGCCCGAAGAAGCGCCGCCACCAGCGTTTTGGTCCGGTGGCCCACAAGCGACCAGAAACATCGCTAAAAGTAATGAGAGTGCAAGTACCAACTTTTTCATTATTTATTTCTCCTCCATAATAGAGTTAATTAGTAAAAATGTGACAAGACAGTATAACAAATTATGCCGGTTTCAACAAACAAAAGAGGTTCACCTTAGCAATTTTGCTCTTAATTGATGAACGGGCACTGGGTCCGGGTAAGTTTGATAGTTCGTAGTGACGGCTTCAGCCGTTAAATATGACCGCTAAAGCGGTTACTACGAGCAAATCCCATCATATGAACCCAGTACCGATGAACGAAAAGATTAAAGAATGACGCGATTGGTGGTATAATCACCTGACTGCGATTATGGTCAGTACTTACGCAGTTGCCGTTCAGTATACGGTTTTGTGCCTCATTTAGAGCAGAATCGGCAGAATATTAGAATAAAATTCTCGCATTCAGCTAATTCTGCTCTAAACTGCGTAAGTACTGTATGGTATTGTTCATGAAACACAACAGAATCATCTATATTATATTGTCAGCTATCGCCTTGATGGCCTGTAATTCTGGCGATTTGCTCAATAGAGCGCCTCCCACGCCGACGCCCACATTTGTTCTGGTCAGGTATGCTACACCTACCTCCACGTTAATCCCAACAAATACACCCGCCGTTGAACCGTCTGAGTCAGCCATCGACACGCCCGAAGTCTCAGCTACACCCGAAGCCACGGCTACGCCCGAAGCCACAGCTACGCCCGAAGCCACGGCCACGCCCGAAGTCGTAGTCACCCCAACTGTGCCCTTGCCTACTGTACCCCCAACCAAAACGTTTACACCCGCGCCGCCGGCCGGCCGTATCGCCTTTCCGGTTGATGATGGGGGCGGCCATTATGATGTGTGGGTGGTAGAGTTACCGGAGGGGCAGCCTTTTTTGGTGCAGGCCCGCGCTCGTCAACCTAACTTTGCTAAAGACGGGCGGTTGTTGGTTAAAACTCAAGGCAATGATTTGGGAGAAAGTATAGCCTTGCTTGACTCCAACTACACCTGGCGGGGGATAATCAACCAGTCGCCGGAGGATTCTTACCCCTTTTGGCATCCTGACGGCGCTCGCTATGCTTACTCAAATTCAAATTTGGTGTTAGACCCCGATACCGCTCATTTAGCGCCCTATATTTTTACATCCTGCTCCCTACAACTTCCCAAGTTTGAGCATAGTGAAAAATGTCAAGATATTAGAAAATGGGGTAAAATAGTGATTGGCGAGGCTCCGGTATGGACCGATGATGACCGGATTGCCTTTTTTACGTATAAGGGCGACGATGGCATCTACTTTGTCCAAAGCGCGTCGATGCTTAGAGAAGCGGGCGGGCTTGGCCCTCAACAACTGCTGGTGCGGAGCAATGGGCGTCCCACGGATACCGCCGGTTTTCAGCTTTTCTTTTCAGCCGGAGATATCGATGGGAATTGGGAAGCCTATGCCATTGATTTGGATGGAACCAATTTGACCAATCTCTCTAACGCCCCCTTGTTCCAAGATGGGTTGCCCGCCGTTTCACCTGATGGCAACTGGGTTGCGTTTGTTTCGGACCGTGATGGCCGGTGGGGAATTTGGGTAACGCCTTTGAGCGGGGGCGAGGCCGCCAAAGTGGCAGATATTTCTAAAATAAATCCCAACCCGTGGGGCGTGGACAATAGAGCCTGGATGACAGAGCGCATCAGTTGGGGTCCATAAAAAAAATAAGGATAACAACCAGGGCTGTTCAGTTCTAAGGCGTGGCATAATTTTTAAACCGCCAAGAGCGCCAAGGGCGCAAAGAATTTATAAAAATCTTGGCGATCTTGGCGTCCTTGGCGGTAAAATCATCGGCGATTGGTGAGAACTGAACAGCCCTGGGATAACAACGATGTCGAACAACAAAGCTCTTGTTTCAGCCATTATTGAATTAATCGGTGGTTACTTTGGATTTTTGGGATTGGGCTGGATTTATGGCGCCGATTTTATCAGAGGCGTTTTGTTATTGATTGGCTACTTCATATTCCTGGCGGTGGCAGCGACCTTGACCGCCCTAACTCTGGGCCTGCTGGGTCTTATTTTTGTTCCTATCTATCTGGCTGCGCCAATTATTTCAGCCATTAAAGTTTACCAATTTATCAATACCTAGCTCTCTACACACTGGCAACATGTCACACCTAAAGTCACGCAAATTTAGCCCTCAAAAAATAACCCAATACTCTTTACTGATAACCGTTTACTGCTTACTGATAACCGCCTGCACCCCACCCACCCCGCCTCCATCGCCAACGCCCTGGCTCAGCACCACGCCAATGCCGGTTGAAGTTAGCCCCACCGCGCCTGCCCAAGCGACGCCGCAAGCAGAAGCAACTTCGCAGGCAACTTCGACCCCTGTGCCCAGGACAACGCCTGTTCCGGCTACGCTACCTGCGCCCACCACCATTACGGTTTGGGCAAGTTTACCGGAAGCGCAGGCGCAATTGCTGGCTCAAGATATTGAGGTGTTTCAAGCTGAATTTCCTCACTACCTTGTCGCGCTAAAACACTACGACAGCCCAGACAACTTTATGACGCCCCTTATGGCCGGTCAGATTGATTTTGATGTGGTTTTGGCTGCGCCGGTGTTACTGAGTAGCCTTTGGGCTACCGAGCAAATTGCCCCCATGTCCGACTTTTTTCCATCGGGCTTTACAGGCAATTTTGCGACAACACCCCTGCTTGGAGCCGGTCAAGAAGGTGACATCTGGGGATTGCCCGATATCGCCGGATTTCATCTTTTGCTATTTTACAATCGGGATTTGGTCGATGCGCCGCCGTCTAACACCACTGAACTTTTTGAGATGGCCGAGGATTTGAGCCAGGGGTCTCAATGGGGATTGGGCGTTAATAGCTACGATCCCCTCTGGCTGGTTCCCTGGCTGGCCCCATACGGGGGCCGGCTTACCGATGACGCCGGCAATCCGACCCTGAACACGCTCTCGATGGATGCGGCAATTACCCTTTACCTAAGCTGGCAGGGGCGTCTGGCCGGTATTGCCCCGGTAGAAACTTACGATGAAGTCCGCACTAAATTTTTTAACGGCAACATAGCGATGATGATTGATGGCGAGTGGGCCATAGGGGAGTTGGCCGCTACCGGCAAAATCAATTGGGGAGTAGCCCCGTTACCCGGCGTGGGCTATGCCGAGGAAAGCCAACCGGCCTCGCCGTTGGTGTTAGCCCGGTATTGGGCTATTAGCCAAACTGCCGCCGATGACCGCGCTCTGGCCTCGGCTGCCTTTTTGGAGTTTATCACCCGCCCGGAGCGCCAATTGGCCTGGATGTCTCAATTTGGCTTGCTCCCCACCCGGCGTGAAGCTCTGGACGATCCGGCCATTGTAAACGATGCCTTCCTGCGGGTTAGCGCCGCCCAAATGCAAGCCGGACGTGCCGTGCCGCTGGGCGTTAATGCAAATCTGTTGCTGGATGCCATGCGTGAGCCGCTTGAAGGAGTTATTGATGGCGAACTGACCCCCAAAGAAGCCGCAGAAATGATGCAGGCCAATGCACAAAAATAAACAGGCGGCGCAAAAGGCGTGGCAAGCCAAAAACCTGGCCGCAATCAAACAGCGTCTTGATTGGCTGCGGGATCAACCTGATGGAATAATCTTTTTTGAACCGTCCGGCGTGCATTTTATTGTGGTCATCAAAGATAAATCGCGGTTGCGTCTGGGGCTGCTGGAACAGGCCAATCCCCGTACAAATTTAACGCAATCCTGGTTAGACCTTGATGACCCGCTCTATTTGCCGGCTTTTTATACCCAGGCTGCTATGTTGGGTTTGGTATGGCCGGATGAACTGAAGCGAGCCTGCGTTATTGGTTTTGGCGGCGGTCGCATCCCGATGCTTTTGCACCACTATTTACCGGAGGTTGTGGTGGAGTGCGCCGACATCGATCCGCTGATGGTGGATGCGGCGCTAAAGCTTTTTGGTCTGCAAATTGACGACAGGTTGAGCGTGGCCATCCAGGATGGGCGAGAATACCTGGCCCAACGCAACCCAAACCCTCCCTGCGACCTGATTTTTGTGGACGTTTTTTTAGGCAACGGCTACACCCCCTACCGTTTGGCGACTAAAGAATTTTATAATCTCTGTCTATCCCACCTGTCAAAAGAGGGAGCGCTTATTGTCAACATCCTGGATAGCGACCCATTTTATGCCGAAAAGATGAAAACCATCCAAACCGTTTTTGAACACATTTGCGTTTGTGTTACGGCCGGAAACAGCGTTATCTTTGCTGCCCGGGGGCAATCCCTGGCTGAAGCCGAGCTAATCAATCGAGCCGAAGCTCTCCAGGAATATCACCAATTTTCATTTTCGCTGGTAAACCGCGCCGTACAGGTGAAGGCGGGGTCAACCTTAAGCGAGCGGGTAACTAATCTCGATCAGGCGCAAATCTTTATCGACGGTGCTCCCCCCATCAGCTACTTTGACTATCTTCCCTCGTTCAATACGGCCTTTAACACGGTAGCGCCAAATCATCCCTGCCCGTGTGGTTCCGGCAAGATATTTGAGCAGTGCCACGGGCGCAAGGCAGCTACCGGGCGAGACTGATAGTCTGTTCCCCCAAATTCTTAAAGCCGGTATTGGCGGCCTTATAAATAATAATTTGAATGGCGTCAGGCGTGACGCCGTCGGGCAGGGTCAGGGCGTATACATCTCGTACCAGTTCGTTTGGCTGCCATTGACTGGTGGGGTAGACTCCCCACACCGGTTGGTGGTCCTGAATAATTGCTTGCCCATTGTCCATCACTAATTGTCCCCCAACTAACGGGCGCGCCGAGATGGTGTAATCAGCATCCAGCTTAGCCGAGATTGGCCAGTAAAGCGCAATTTGCCACTTGGATTGGGGTAGCCGTTGCGCAACTTGAGGGGGAAGGTTGGCATTGGGTTTAACTTGCTCCCAACCGGCCAATTGCAACGTGTCGCCAAAATTGAGCCAAAGGGGATTTGCTGCCGCTGGAAGTTGGGTGGGCGGCGTAGGCAAAAGCGCAATCAATTGCTCCCCGGCAGCCTGGGGACGCATTGCCCCAGCTTGAACAATTTTGGGAGCCACAGCCCACGCCCGGCGACTAACATAAAGCAGATCATTTTGTTGGGCCGACTCAAGGCTACCGGCGTCGACAGGCGTAATATCCGACCCAATGCCCCAGACTGCGCGTAGATATTCAAGCGCCACTCGCTCCTCAAAATCGCTAAGAATAAGGGCCGGTGAGTTTGGGTTATCGGCCATAATGGCCCAACCGGGGTCAAGGCCCGTATCGGTGGGTAGCTCGCGTTGATTGGCTCTGGGCAAGCCGGCGCTAAAACGGTAAACAAGCAATCCAAATAACAACAGAATGATGAACAATGAAGCCTTGTTCTGCAAGGGATAAATGATGAAAAATGAAGGACGATAAGTGTCATCATGTTTAGATTTGCCGGCGCGGCGTTTGGCCCATTGACCAAGCCATCCCACTCCGGCCGCAAAACCGATGATAAAAATTGGATAGGCCGGAATAATCACCTGAAACCAGTTGCCAAATCGATATCCCCAGGAGAAAATAAAGTAAATAACCAGCGTACTGTACAAAAAAACGGCTCGCCGGCGTCCCAGGAAAAGCAGGCCGGCCAGTCCCCCAAAAAGGATGAGCCAGGTTAACTCTTGCCCCATAAGGGCCGGAAATTCATCGGTAAAGATGGTCTGCAAATTTAACCCCGGAGCCAACTCGTCGCGGCCCTGCTGGATGGCGATGAACTGGACAAACCAGACCCAGGCTGTGGGCCACTGACCAACGCCGCGCCACTCCGGGTGTTGCGCTCCCCGGATATAAACGTAGGCATAACTGAGCAGCGGCAACAAAGCCAGACCAATGGCTTGCAGAACGAGCTTGGGACGTTTGAGATAGTTGTACAGGGTTAATCCTGCCGATGTTCTTTTGAAAAAGATAAACCAGAGCAGCGGCGGCAAAATAAAGAGCGTGGTTATCATATTGGCCAGCATTGTGCCGCTGATAAAAGCGAGCCACAGCAGCGTGGAATCACGGGGCGACTTGTCCCACTTAAAGGCCAGCCAGATGACAAGCAGCGTTTGAAAAACCGCGCTGGTGTATTGCTCGGTGGTGACGCTGTAATACCAAAAGAAAAATGTGGTGGCGTAAAAAGCGGTTAGCAGTAATGGGATGGGCCAGTGTGTTGCTTGCCAATCTTTCCGTCCGCGCGGGGATTGAGGGCGGGCGGGGATTTCTATCCCCCTAAATCCCCCCTGCAAGGAGGGACTTTTAAAGCTTTTCCCCTTGTAGGGCAATGGCGTTAAGTTAGCGGAGATATTTAAGTTTTGCCCTCCCTCAATCCCTTACAAAGGGAGGGATGCATTTAGTTCCCTCTCCCTTTGGGAGGGGGTTAAGGGGAGGGCTTCGGCGGTCACATCGAGCAAAACCAAATACAGAATGGCTAGAGAGGCCAGGCCCCACAGAGTCGAATAAAGCGAGAGGATTTGGATGGGGTTTAACGCCTGCCACAGCAGAGCGCGTCCCAAACGAAACCAGAGCCAGCCGCCCATAGTGTAAAGCGGATAACCAGGTGCATTGCCGGGTCGGGCCTCAACTTGAGCGTACTGGTGGGTTATTAAATCGCCGCCGGTGAGTTCATTGGGCCGTAAGCCGTTATCCAGCGTAAATAAGTATAGCAGGGCAGCGACAACAATTACCAGTACACCGGCTGCGCCGTTTGTATTTAGTCTCTTCAAATGGTCAATTGCCCTCAAAAAAAGTTCGCCGTACTATATCAAAGGGGGAGTCCTTTGTCAAAAGGGTTTTAGCTGCAAGTTTATCTTGACAGAAATCCAGCCCAACGTTACCATGTCAATATTCAACTTTCGTACTCAGTAAAAAAATCAACACCTACTAACAAAGCATATTTGTAAATGAATAAAGACCTATCAACCCAATTTCCAAACCCACCGGAACTTCAACCCATGCCTTCTGCCCGTTCTAAAATTTGGCGAGTGATTAGTTTAATTTTCACCGTTGGCGGCTTGACTTTGATAGGAGCGGGCGGTTGGATGTTTTACCGGCAGCAAGTTGAAGCCAATAAACCGCCCCCGGCCCGCATTTTAGAAGTTTCAATTGCCGACCTGGAAAAGACGCCTACGCCTCAACCCACGCCTACCCCAATAATACCGACCGCTGTTTTACAAACAGCCAACGATACCGCGACCGGCGCTCGGCCCCCGGCTTCTCCAACTTTGGCAGTTGCATCTACGCCCGATCAAGAATCTGCTTCTGAACTGGAAGTTTTAGCCGCTATGCCGGAGCCGGTTGCTACCTCTAGCCCCACAGTCGTATCGGTAGCGGATGAAGCAGTCCTTTCTTTG
This sequence comes from Chloroflexota bacterium, assembly GCA_024277275.1. GTDB lineage: Bacteria > Chloroflexota > Anaerolineae > 4572-78 > J111 > JAJRVO01. The sequence goes on along the minus strand of JAJRVO010000138.1, from coordinate 1,181 downwards.
GCCGATAATCCCTTGCTTGTGGTTGAAGAAGAGGAAGAGCTTAGTTTAGCGGAGGCACAGCCTGCTGAGACAGGGGGTGAAGGGGCGGCTGCTAACGCAACCGCTCGTTCCGGGTCGCCGCTGACACGTATTGTGGCGGAGAGTATTAATTTGGATGCGGAAGTTACTGAGGTAGGCTGGCAAAAAACTATTGAAAGTGGGGTGACAGCTAACGTTTGGGTAGTGGCCGACTATGCGGCAGGCTGGCACCGAAATTCAAAGCTGCCGGGCCAGGGCGGAAATATTGTGCTTTCCGCTCACCACAACATCAAAGGCGAGGTTTTTCGCTACACCGTTGATTTGGAGCCGGGCGATATTGTGACTCTCTACGACGAAGTCCAATCGTACGATTACGTTGTAGAAGACAAATTCATTGTTAAAGACAAGGGCGAACCTTTAGCGGTGCGCCATGAGAACGCCAAATGGATTGGTTCCTTCAATGAAGAGCGGCTAACTCTGGTGACTTGTTGGCCCTACAACAACAATACTCACCGGATAATTGTTATTGCCAAACCGGTGGGTTCAGTGGTTAGTAATCAGTAATTAGTAATGAGAATTAAATAACTGTCCCTCAACGTTGTAATTGGTAAATGGTAATTGGTTATTAAGCCAATCCCTAATTACTAATTACCATTTACTGCGCTCTGAAATGAGACAGTTATTTAATCCCGATTCCTTAGCGCCTTAGCAGTTGAATCCTTGTCTTTTGGGCAAGAAAAATTATTGTAAGCGCGGCAAATTTGCGGATAGGCGAATGGCGAAAATGGGTCGGCCTTTCATTCGCCACATTCGCCCATTCGCTATTCCGGTTTATCCAGGTTAGGATTGAGAATTAAATAACTTCCCTATTTTACTTTTACCCGATGATGCGTGATGCGTGAGGATTCTCTCAGTAAAATTTCACGCATCACGCATTACGCAAATTTACGACAAGTTTTGGGACGATTTAAATTTCGGAATTGCCTAAGTTGCCTCACTTTCCCAAAAAAGTTGACCCAACACCAGCAATTCCCGGTTTGACAATTAGGGTATGAAAATTGTGCAATTGTGGGCATTTCAGAGCAGAATTTCCAGAATGATAGAATTTTGATTCGTTAATTCTGCCAATTCTGCTCTTACGCCGACAAAAATCAGCCCGACTG